>CAZFZB010000005.1:0-5904 GCA_964523415.1 uncultured Chromatiaceae bacterium
GCCCTTCTACCTTACTACACGTCAATTTGAGCACATCAACGATAACACCACCCAGTTTTGACTCCAGATAATCAAGTCTTACCGGGTCATCGGTACCAAGGTCATCTCGTTGGTTGGCCAGGATAACCTAGCCTAATTGTTTGACCTAGTAGAGTTTGGACATGCCGTCCAGTAGTCGCGAATTCAGAATCTCACCCTCCCCGGGACACAACAAAATAACCGCTGGAAAGGTATTGCCAGTCCAGCGATCTTGTTTGTGAGGTTGAAAGGGATCCTTGCCCAAAATATAGCTAGGTCTCCCTCTGCCCGCGGGGCTATCCGCCGTCGACAGGTAGCATATCCCGCGGAGGTTGAGGAATGATGGTTACCTCTCGTTAGAGAGTTGGATGGCGATCATGACACCCGCCACCAGGCAGGTGAGCACAATACCACCGAGGGTCAAGGTGTCAAAGTTCATATCAATCTCCTGAAATCAACTAGTTAGTACCAGTTAGGGATTTGTCTCTTCACTGGAGCGACTTCAGTATGATTAATAATTCGTATATTAGCGACTACTTATATTGTATAGGCCTATAAGTTTTACTTATTCACTAACCTCAGGGAAGCGCTGATCAAATCCGTGCTTCCCGTGCGTGGCAGGAAGCCCTGTCCTTTCCAATTACCCAAGTTGCTGAAAATGGTGCCATCCAAGCATCGCACCACCGGGATGACGAACCGATCAAGCACCAAGAGGGCTTCTGATCGGCAGCTCCATAAGGGGGGCTTTCGGCATTTGACCTTCGTCAAGGTTACTCCAGAGACCACGGGATAGGTTTTTCAGGTGCCACGGGCCTAGACCACGTGGTTTATCCAAAATATACCCTATCGGGAGGGTGGTACGATGAAGAAGGTTTCCAGGCGCGGTTTATCCGTAACGGTTGGGGCGCTCATGACGATTAGTACTGCCTCGGCGGTATGGTCGGCAGAGACCCTGCAGGACACCATGCAACGCCGAGGCCTGAGCGAGAAGGATCTGCTGGCGGCGGCCAAGACCTATGTCCCCAGTGGAGGGCGCGATGAGTACCTTGCCTTCAGCTCCGGCGGCCAGAGCGGGCAGGTCATCGTCTATGGCATTCCTTCCATGCGCATCCTGAAATACATCGGTGTCTTCACCCCCGAACCCTGGCAAGGCTATGGATTCGATGATGAATCCAAGGCGGTCCTGGCCCAGGGCCGCATCGACGGCAAGGATATGAACTACGGTGACACCCATCACCCTGCCATCTCCGAAACGGACGGTGACTATGACGGGCATTATCTTTTCATTAACGACAAGGCCAACCCCCGTTTAGCCGTGATCGATCTCAAGGACTTCGAGACCAAGCAGATCGTGGTTAACCCTTTGTTTCGTTCTGAACACGGCGGTGCCTTTGTCACCCCCAACACCGAGTACGTCATGGAGGCTACACAGTATGCCGCCCCCTACAGTGACGTGGGTTATGTCCCTCTGGAACAGTTCAATGACAAGTATCGGGGCGGGCTGACCTACTGGTCTTTCGACAAGGAAAAGGGCCGCATCGTGCCGGAAAACTCCTTCACCTTCGAACTTCCCCCCTATAGCCAGGATCTTTCTGACGCCGGCAAAAAGGGCAGCTATGGCTGGGGCTTCACCAACTCCTTCTGCAGCGAACGCTATGTGGGCGGCATCGAGCGCGGGCGCCCCCCCTTTGAGGCCGGCTGCTCCTCCAAGGACACCGACTTCCTGCACGTGACCAACTGGAAGAAGGCCGCCGAACTGGTTAAGACTGGCAAGGTCTCCAAACGTAACGGCATGTATGTGATCCCCATGGACCAGGCCGTGGCCGAGGGTCTACTCTATCTAATCCCGGAGCCCAAGAGCCCACACGGTGTCGACGTGACCCCGGACGGCAAGTTCATCATCGTCTCAGGCAAGCTTGACAGCCATACCTCCGTGTTCAGCTTCGATAAAATCATGCAGGCGATAAAGGACGGTAAATTCGAGGGCAAGGACCCCTATGGCATCCCTATCATCGCCATGAAGGATGCCCTGCAAAACCAAGTGGAACTGGGTCTTGGGCCCCTGCATACCCAATTCGACTCCAAGCCTTGTGTCGCCTACACGTCCCTCTACGTGGACTCCATGGTAGCCAAATGGGACTACTGTGAAGGCAAGGTCCTCGACAAGCTCTCCATCCACTATAACATTGGTCACCTCATGACCATGGAGGGCGATAGTGTCAGCCCGGATGGTAAGTATCTAGTAGCCATGAATAAGTTGGCCATTGATCGGTTCAACCCGGTAGGTCCCCTGCACCCGCAGAACCACCAGTTGATCGATATCAGCGGTGATAAGATGCAGTTGCTCTATGACATGCCGCTTCCCTTGGGCGAGCCCCACTATGTGGTAGCCATCAAGGCTGACAAACTGCAGCCGGAGGTACGCTACAAGTCCGGTTGGAACAGCCGTGCCGACGAGAAGTCCCCGTTCGCCACCCGTGCCGGACGCGAAAAAACCGAGCGCACCTGCGATGCCGCGGGTCACTGCACCGTTACCGTCATGGGAACCGTCATCCGCTCCCACATCACGCCTGAGATCATCGAGGCCGAGGAAGGCGATACCGTCACCATTCACTTGACTAACTTAGAACGTGCGGAGGACGAGGTCCACGGCTTCGCGATGTATGGGCACCCCGTCCAGCTCTCCATCGAGCCCGGCAAGACATCCTCTGTCACCATCCAGGCCGACAAGGCCGGTGTTTACCCCTACTACTGCACGGAGTTCTGTTCCGCGCTGCACCTGGAAATGCAGGGTTATCTGCTGGTCAAACCTAAGGGCTACAAGGGGGAGACGGTCGCCATGAAGGAGGGTGTGGCCTATACCCAAGCGGACTACGAGACTCAGGTCAAGACCAATGTCGAGACCCAGGGCGTCATCGACATGGTCGTAAGCTTCATCACCAGCCGCAACTTCAAGGACTTCCCCACCGTCGTGGCCCTGGTGGAGGATGCCACCGACCAACTCGGGTTTGCTAAGGAGGCCAAGGAAAAGGCCGAGGCCGCCGCCGGCAAGAACGACTGGCAAAATGCCATGCTCTGGGCCAACCAGTGGTGGCAGTATCAGGTGAAGGCAGCGGACCTCGGGCTACGCGCCAAGGCCCTCCTCGACGAGGGCGGTGCAAAGCCCACCAAACCCTGATCTTAGGCACTCCCAAGGCGCGCGGTAACCTCTGGCTGCCGCGCGCGCCCTCATCGTTTGGTTGCCGAGTTAGGAGGCCCATCCATCATGCAAAACTTGAAGACCCTTGTCCCTGCCCTTCTCATTACCCTTGGGCCCGGCGCCATAACCTGTGCCCAGGCCCTTGACGGACCAGAACTTTATGCCAAGAAAACCTGCATCGCCTGCCACGGCAAGGATGCCAATTCCCCTATCCTGCCCATTTACCCCAAGTTGGCTGGCCAGAGTCCGGATTATGCCTACAACCAAATGAAGGACATCCAGAGCGGGGCCCGCAATAACGGCCAGACGGCGGCCATGAAGGCGATCATGCACCTGGTCTCGGATGAAGAGATGCGGACCATCGCCAACTGGATAGGCACCCTGCAGAAATAGCCCCTAGGTCTCCGGGTGCGTGGGCCCTTTGATCCTGGTCAAGGTCGCAACCCGACCCAGGCATTAGTCTGAATCAAAAGGGACACAAGCCGCGACTTCGGTCTAGCGTGCAGGCAACCCTGGACCAACATTGTGGAGATTGAACATGAGCAGTATCACTATCCGGCTGGCCGTCGCCACCCTGGCGGCCTCCATGGTAGGTTCGGCGCTCGCCTGGAACGAGGGCGGCGGCGAGCAGGACGAGGCCTTGAACCTCAAGGGCAACGCGGAGAATGGTCGCGATGTCTATGAAGTCTGTGCCGCTTGCCACCTGCCCGAGGGCTGGGGCAGCAAGGACGGAACCTTCCCGCAGTTGGCGGGCCAACATAGCTCCGTCATTATCAAGCAGCTTGCCGACATCCGTGCCCTGAACCGAAACAACCCAACCATGTATCCCTTCGCCCTGCCCAGCTCCATCGGCGGCCCCCAGGCCCTGGCGGACGTTGTCGCCTACCTGGCCAAACTCCCCATGACCCCGGACAACGGCATAGGTCCGGGCACTGACCTGGAACTGGGTAAGCAACTCTACGCGGACAACTGTGTCCGCTGCCATGGGGACAATGGCCAGGGTGATGCCGAGAAGTTCTACCCCAGGCTCCAGGGCCAACACTACGAGTATATCTTGCGCCAGTTCCGGGAGATCAAGGGCGGGGCACGCAAGAATGCCAACCCGGACATGGTCAAGCAGGTCCACGAGTTCACCGAGCAACAACTTCTGGCGGTTTGTGATTATGCCTCGCGAATCAAGCCCCCGAAGGAAAGCCTGGCGGAGTCCGCCGATTGGAAAAATCCCGATTTCCAGTAGCGGGGAGTGACGGGAAGCGGCAGGGAAGCCGCCGCCCATTCCTGCCCAGACCTGGCAGGTTTCGGATTGCCATGTCACTGGGCAATACTCGGCACGCCGTGGGGACCCGGTGACCGAACCAGCCTTCATCCCTATTGAGCGGTTACCCTGATGAAAGCGCAGACGAATACCCCCCGGAACCTATTTGCCGGTCTATTGGCCCTCATGGCCCTAGGGCTCCTGGCAATCATCTACTTCTCCCCGGTCTGGTGGGTATCCCTGACCGCGCCTAATTACCCTCCCGAGTCCTTTCCCGAAGGGGTACGTATCCACTTCCACATGAATGGCGTCTTCAACGGGTGCCAGAAGGTCAAGAAGGCCGAGATCCACGAGGACGAGGCACTGGACTGCGTTCATGAGATGGACACCATCAACCATTATGTCGGTATGTACCCTATCGCCGCCGGCGGGGTGGTAGAGCGGTCCTTTTCCCCCTTTATCATCAGCCTGCTGGGGGTCATGATTTTAGGTTTCGTCGTCCAGAGAACCGGGGTAAGGCTGGTCGTCATGGGGATAGGCTTCGCGACAATCCTCGGTTGGATGACCCTGACGATGTACAGACACGACGGGCTCAATTTTCAGAATAGCGGTTATCTGACTGCCCTGGTCACAGCCCTCGATCAGGAGGGAGGGATTCAGAAGGATGCACCCCAGGTCTCAGCCGCCGATGCCCTGCTGGCGCGGCTCAGGGCGGAACTCGCCAAGACCCAGGCCCCAACCGCCGGCGGCCAGCATCGGGATGAAGAACAAGATTCGCACAACGAAAAACAAAATCTGATTGACAGCCTGGAATCCCGCTTCAACAAGACCCAGGAACGCCTAGCCGCCGCGGAGCGCCAGGAGTGGACCGGTAGTGGCATCCAAACCCTGCTCTGGCACTACCAGACCAGTCTCGGACGCTATTTCAATGATCCGGCCCGGATCAGTCCCATGGTCAAGGGGATGGCTATTGCCAGCCACACCTTCTATTGGGTCATGGTAGGGGCTATGCTCCTGCTCCTATGGGGTGCCCGTAAGAGTTCCGGAATTCTCTACTGGCTATTGATCCTGGTTCCCCTATCCCTGCCCCTTTTCTTCCTTATCGATTACGCGGCCTGGCTGTGGTGGTATGGCCATACCCTCAACGATATGGGGGCCTTCACCGTCAAGCCCTTTATGCCCACCGTCTTTGGCGATGGCAAGGTGGCCCAGTTCGCAACCCATTCCTACCCTGCCCTCGGCTTTGGACTCATGTTGGTCTTCTCAGCGGTGCTGGCGATCCTCGCCCTGGTGAGACTCAAGGGGAGGCGGGAGGCTCTGTGAGCCACCAAGATGCCAGCCAGGTCCCGCCACCGCCTCCGGACGGGTGGTTCTTGGCGACCCTTGCCGTTCGGGCCGCCTACCGGATCCCACTCCTCTGGGTTCTGCTCGC
>CAZFZB010000005.1:6004-53427 GCA_964523415.1 uncultured Chromatiaceae bacterium
TCATTGACGGGAAGGGCAAAGGAACCGTCATCCTTCTCAAGACCGACGGGGCTACGATCAGAAACCTACATCTGACCAACTCCGGAAATTCGCATAACGACATCGACAGCGGCATCCAGGTACGCGGCAACTTCAATGTCATCAAGGATAACCTGATCGAAAATTGCCTCTTCGGCATCGATCTCCAGCAGTCGAATAACAACATCATCCGCCGCAACCATATTTCATCAAAGCCCGTGGACCTGGGCATCCGGGGTGATGCCATCCGCTTCTGGTATAGCTACAGAAATCAGGCCACGGATAACATCATTCGCAATTCCCGCGACACCGTGGTCTGGTATTCCCAGGACAACCTCATCGCTCGAAACGACGCCCGCGGAGGCCGCTATTCTCTCCACTTCATGTATTCCCGAGTCAACCGGGTTGAAGATAATCATTATGAAAACAATAGTGTAGGCATATTCGTCATGTATAGTGACGGCATGATCATGCGAAACAACACCATCATCAACGCCTCGGGACCCACCGGCATAGGCATGGGCTTCAAGGACACCTCCGACGTGGAGGTAAGCGGCAACAAGGTGCTCTCATGCGCCACCGGAATTTACCTCGACCTCTCGCCCTATCAGCCGGGCACCACCAACCGCTTCACCCATAACCTTATCGCCTTCAATGGGGTTGCCGTCCGCTGGCTGCCTGGCCGGGACGGCAATATCTTCACTGGCAACCGGTTCGAGGCCAATATCACGCAGGTAGTCCTCGATGGAGGGGCGGGCAAGGACGCGACCTTCAACATCTGGGAAGGCAATTACTGGGACGACTACGAGGGCTTCGACCGGGACGGCAATGGCATAGGCGACACTCCCTACGAACAATACACCTATGCCGACCGCCTCTGGATGGATCTGCCACCAGCCCAGTTTTTCAAGGGATCTCCCATGCTGGAGGTCATTGACTTCCTTGAACGTCTCGCCCCATTCAGCGCACCCAGGCGACTGGCCCGGGATGAAAAACCCCTGCGATCACTGGATACCCAAGTCGATATCCTTGCCATTCTGGCCCGGTACTCCCCTCAATCCCTTGAAAACGACGATGAGGAGGAAGATCCGGAAAAGGCGGAGGAAGGGGTGAGTACACCCAGTCTTGCCACCGGACCAACCCAGGGCCCCGATCCCCCAACTGGCGGCGGCTTCGATGCCTACCAGGCACTTCGCCAATCTCTCGGTCGCGACTGAGTTCCTAGCATGTAACGCCATGTCACCCGATCAAGTGCAAGCAACCCCACCCCGTCCGGCACTCAGCCCCAAGCGGCGCGAACAAAACCGCCGGGAATTCATCCGAACCTCTCTCTTGGGGGTGGGAGTGCTGGGAGCCACCCTGACGGGCCTGCTGCCCCTGGCGGGTCACACCAATGCCCGATTGAGGCCGCCGGGGGCCATCAAGGATCGGCTCCAGGAGCAGGCATTTCTCGCCGCCTGCATCAAGTGTGGTCAGTGCGTTCAGGTTTGTCCCGTCGAGGCCATTCACCTCTGCGATCTGACGGATGGGGTTGGGATCGGCACCCCCTTTATCCGGGCCCGCGATCAGGCCTGCGACTTTTCCTGCGACGGGCTGCAATGCGTTTTGGCCTGCCCTACCGGGGCCCTCACCCACGACATCAATTACCCTGGCCAGGCGCGCATGGGGCTGGCCAGACTGGCCCGGCCAGAGTCCTGCCTGGCCGTGCGGGGTCAGGGCTTCCAAGGACAGGCGCGGGGGGGCGAATTCTCCGGCTTGCTGCGCTACGAGGAGGTGGATCGCTGGCGGCCCATCCCCGTAGCGGATCATCCATACGATCTGGACCGCTGCGATCTTTGCCACCGCCAATGCCCCATCGAGATCCGCCTGGCCCAATGCGCCGCAGGCACGCCTCCCTCCGGGGATCCCAATCAGTGCCCGCCTCGACCGGCCATCCGCCTGGATGCCCAGGCTGGGGGCGGCGCCCTGCCCGTCGTTCTGGATGGCTGCGTCGGCTGTGGTGTCTGCGAGATGATCTGTCCGGTGGACCCTGCTGCCATTGTCATCGATATCGACCGCGTCGCGGAGGCGTCCAGACCGGGTACAGTCACATGAATTACCTGACCGAATCGTTCCGTCACTTGATCGGTTTGGACCCCTCCAAGCCTGGACCCGGGGACCGTCACCAGGAGGTGGTTACCCTGATGGAGGAGAAGCGCCGCGACAAATTGACCAAGGGTATGCTGCATGCGGCAGAGGCCGGTCGCGCCTTGGCCGCGGATCGCCACAAATGGCGCAATCGCCGCTGGGCGACCCTGATCACCCTCAACCTGATCTTTGTCGTCTCCTACTATTTTGACGTTCAACTCTTGGAGGGGGCCCTGACCGCATCCCGATTCGTCGGCTTTCACCTGGCGGACCTGAACTCGGCCCTCCAGGTGATGCTGGCCTACCGGCATATCGTCCTGAATCTGGTCATTGGTACCCTGACCCTCCTCGTCCTCTGGCTGCTCCTGGGCGGGCGCACCTTCTGTTCCTGGGTCTGCCCCTACCATCTGCTGGCGGAGTGGGCCGAGCAACTCCACCTCTGGCTGATCAAGCGTAAATGGGCTCGGGACATCCGATTCCACCGGACCGTCCGGATCATCTGCTATGTCCTCTTCCTCCTCCTGACCCTCCTCAGTGGCTACACCCTGTTCGAGACCCTATCGCCCACCGGGATCCTCAGCCGTGCCCTCATCTATGGCCCGGGCCTGGCATTGATCTGGGTACTGGCCCTGCTGGCCTTCGAGATCCTGTTTTCGCGCCGCGCCTGGTGCCGTTATGTCTGCCCCATTGGCGTTACCTATGGCCTCGTGGGTCTGTTCTCGCCGGTGCGGGTTCAGTACCGTGTCCAGGACTGCCATCACGAAGGGGACTGCCGCGCCATTTGCCTAGTCCCCCATGTCCTCGACGTGACCATCCGCGGCCGGGCGCGGGCCGTCACCACCGACATAGGCGCCGATTGCACCCGCTGTGGCCTGTGCGTTGATATCTGTCCAACCAATTCCTTGGGTTTCACGGTCAAGGGTCTGGACAAGCTGTTGTAACCGGCATGATTATCTTCGAAAAGGTCATCAAGCACTTCCGCCGCCAGGCAGTCCTCCGGGGCATCAACCTGACAATCGAGCGCGGCCACCGGGTAGCCCTCATAGGCTCGAATGGCGCTGGCAAGACCACCCTCATCCGCTGCTTGCTGGGGGAATATCATTGCCAGGGCCTGGTCAGCTTGAATGGCCTGAACCCAAGGGAACATCGTCAAGAGGTCCTGGCCAGAATCGGCTTCGTGCCGCAACTGCCCCCGCCCCTGCGTATGCCGGTGGGCCAACTCCTGTCCTTTGCCGCTGGGGTCTGTGGGGCAGACCCGGCACGAATGACCGAAATGGCCGGCCACCTGGGTCTGGACGTGGCCCAATTCCGGCGTCACCCCTTTGTCAAGCTCTCCGGCGGGCAGAAGCAGAAGCTCCTGATCAGCATCGCCTTGGGTCGGGACGTGGAGGTCCTCATCCTCGATGAACCGGCGGCAAACCTGGATCCTCAGGCGCGGCGCATCTTTTTTGACCTCCTCGCCAAGCGTCAGGACCGCGCAGCCATGCTCATCTCCAGCCACCGCCTGGATGAGGTCGCGGCCTTGGTCAACCGCGTCATCGAACTGGACCAAGGACAGGTGGTGTTAGACGACCGGGTAGCAGACCTGGTGGACCTCTCGAGCCACCTGGCCTGTCGTCTGACCTTGACTCGCGCTGACGAGGCCTTTGCCCGATCCATCTCCCCCTGGGGCTTCATCCCTCTGGACGCTGGGCTTACCTGGCGGGGTCGGGTACCAGGCCCGGACCGACTGCGGTTCCTCGGCATGATCTCCCGGTACGCCGCTCTCATCGCCACCCTCAGCCTCGATGAGATAAGGCATGAGCCTTAGGGTGGGAATCGGGTAGGATCTAGCAAATCCCTGGAGATGGATAATGCCCATGTTTGATCGACCCTCGCTATCGGCCCTGCTGACCCTGTTGATAATACTCGGCGTCCAGCCGGGTCTGACAGGGTGTGGGGATAAGGGCACGGGTCCCACCGCCGTGAAGTGGGATCGTATCGCCTGCGAGCGCTGCCGTATGGTCTTGTCAGCCCGCAATTATGCGGCCCAGGTGCGCCTCTTCGATGCAAAAGGTGTTTCCACCCCTCATTACTTCGATGACCTCGGCTGCGCGGTCATCTGGTTGGATAATCAGCCCTCACCGCAGGACCCCCGGACCGAAATCTGGGTTAACGACTGGCGAAATGGGACCTGGCTCGATGCCAGGAGGGCGTATTACCTCAAAGGCAAGGAAACCCCCATGCAGTACGGCCTAGGGGCGCAGGCGGAGTTCGCGCCAGGTGTCCTCGACTTCGCCGCCGCCAAGTCCCACATCCTTGCCGTGGAGGCGCGCTATAACGCCCCCGTATTAAATCCCCAGGCCGCATCTGAGCACGGACACTCGCACCTCACCCAATGAAAAATTTATGGCTGACCGCTCAAACGGACGTTCTGGAATCCCTGCGCGCCAAGTGGTTCCTGGTCTATAGCCTCATCTTCGGCGGTTTAGTAGCCCTGCTGTTCATCTTCGGCCTCACCGAATCGCGCGTCATGGGCTTTACCGGGCTGTCACGGCTCATGGTGACCTACATTCAGCTTGCCATGGCCATTTTGCCGGTCTTTGTCCTCATTACCACGGTACGTTCGGTAGCCGGCGATCGCGAGGCGGGCATCCACGAATACCTGCTGTCCTTACCCATCAGCCTCGCTGCCTGGTTTTGGGGGAAGCTCGGCGGGCGTTTTCTGGTGGTCTTTCTCCCGGTCTTTCTGGCCATGGTCGCGGCCATCACCTGGGGGGCGTTTCGGGGAGCCGAGGTCCCCTGGACTCTCTTCTGCTACTACACTGGCCTGCTCATGGCCCTGGCCTGGTGCTTCCTGGGCCTGGCGATGCTGCTCTCCACCCTCACCCGCTCTGTCGATGTCGCTCAGGCCTCCGCCTTTGTCCTCTGGCTAACCCTGCTGCTCTTCCTCGACCTGGTCCTTCTCGGGGTCATGATTCGCGGTCATCTCCCCCCCGAGACCGCGGTCGCCATTGCCCTCGTCAACCCCCTCCAGGTCTTCCGCACTGCTGCCATGCTCCTGCTCGACCACCAATTGGTCATGCTCGGACCCTCTGCCTACGTCATCCTGGACGCCTTCGGGCAGGCTGGCTACATCGCCTTCGCCCTCCTTTACCCAACCTTATTGGGTACCCTGTGCGCTTGGCTAGGTTATGTCCTCTTCAAGCGTAGTGATCTGCCCTGATGTACGCCAAGAGCCTGGGCGCCCTTAATCGTCCAGGGTCGACAGATAGGCGAAGATATTCTGGAGTTCCTCTACTTGGAAGGCCGCGAGCAGTTCCACGCCATCGGGCTCCGAGGGATCATGGGCGCGTTCCTTGTCGATGAATTTGGCGATCTGACGCCAGAGGTAATGGGTATATTGGCCAGCGAGGAAGGGCACCGCATCCTTCTGGTCACCCTGTCCCTTGGCACCGTGACATGAGGCGCATTCGCGACGGTAGATTTTTTTACCAGCCTCGGCGTCACCCGGGGCGAGGGGAATCTGGACCAGGCGTTTGGTGGCGAGCAGGCGTTCGTAGGCATTGAAGCCCGGGGCATTCTCATCGGCGGGGGGTAGCTTGCTGGTGATTTCGAGGCCCGCGAGAAAGGCTGACACATCCTGGATATCGGGGTCGGGCATCTGCCGGTGATCGACAGATTCGACCATAGCCAGGTTGGTCCTTTTTCGGTCCCGGAACAGAGTAAGTTGCCGAGCAATATAGGTGGCGGGAAGGCCCGCAAGTCGAGGGTACTCCCCCTCCTTGCCTCCCTGACCGAATTCACCATGACACCCAGCGCACACCTCGTTGATGTCCTTGCCGTTGCGCACATCCAGCTGGTGGGCAGCCGGTTCCCCGACCGCCTGGTCATAATTGGCCAGAAGCCCGATGACGAAAAGGACACTAAGCACCCAAGGATGGAAATTTGTAATTTGCATGGCTCACACCCAATCACCCACAGCATCCTTAATGGTGATGAGGCCGCCGCTCCTGGTCCTTAACCCAGGTCAAGAGGAGGATTGGATCCGGACCCATGGGGATAGCCCGAGATCCGCAAACTCAGCGCAATTAACTGTCGGAAATACTATTGAGTCCTGGCGTCGGGGTCGGGGCCTCCGGTCGCTGGAAACGAAGTTCCTGGTTATAGGGAAAGACATCCTCGAAGACCCCATTGGCGGTGTCCCTCTGACGACGTTGCCAATAGCGGTAGTCGAAAATTTCCGGGTGGGTATCGAACAGGATTTGGCGTAATTCCTGACTGTTGGTGAGAAAGGTGGGAAATTCCTCCGGGAAGACATCCCCCGGATTTACGGTGTACCAGGGTTCGGCGCTCATCTCATCATCGAGGGTACGCGCCTGGGGTATCTTGCGAAACTTGCACTCACCGAGATAACAAATCTCGTCGTAATCATAAAAGATCACCCGGTTAAGACGGGTGACACCGAAGTTTTTGAAGAGGAGATCGCCCGGAAAGATATTGACACCCATGAGTTGCTTGAGGGCCAGCCCCCAATCAAAGAGGATGGCGCGCTGCTCCGCGGGACTGGCCTCTGCCAGGTAGACATCCAGGGGGGTCATGCGCCGTTCGATGTAGAGATGCCGCAAAACCAGGATGCCGTCTGCCTTCTCCACCAAAGAGGGCACCTCGGCCTCGATCTCTTGTAAGAGTTTGGGTGAGAAGCGATGGAGCGGGAAGGCCACATCGGAGAATTCCAGGGTGTCCGCCATCCGTCCCATGCGGTCGTGATTCTTGACCTGCTGGTAGCGATCCTTCACTTGTTGCCGGGTAACCTCCTTCTGGGGGGGGAAGTGATCACGTATCACCTTGAATACATATGGGAATGAAGCCAGGGTAAACACCAGCATGACCATGCCCCGGGTGCCAGGGGCGATCTCGAAGAGGTCATCCGAGTTGGCCAGATGCTCCAAAAAATCCCGGTAGAACTCGTTTTTGGCCTGCTTCTGAAAACCAATACTCATGTAGAGGTCGGCGAGGGACTTGCTGGGCATCAGGCCTTGCAGAAAGTCGACGGTGGCTGCCGGAACCGGGGTCTTCACCATGAAATAGACGCGGGTGAAACTGAACACCGCGTCCACCTGCTCGCGCTGGGTGAGCAGGGTATCGGCATAAATCGCCCCTGCCTCATTGTTGACGAGGGGGATCACGAAGGGCTGGTATTCCTCTCCCAAGACCACGCGCCCGATCAGGTAGGCTGCCTTGTTGCGATAAAAGGGGGATTCCAGCACATCGATACGCAATTCCTCCAGGCTGGCGGTCCCAAGAGCACTGCGAACCCGAAAGGCCGCGGCTATCCTCTCGGTATCCCGATGGAGATCCTCGTAAGGGAGGGTGAAATAAAAGGCGGAGAGGATTTCCCATACGCACTGCTCGAGTCCGCCATCCCCCGGATGAAAGGACATGTACACCAGGTAGCGGGCCGCCAATTCCCGGCGATTGACGCTGGAGGCCAAAAAGATGTTGTCATTATTGAAATATCTGCGATGGAAGAGTCGGCAAAAAACCGAGTTGTAAAAGGTCTCCGCCAGTTCGGGGCGTCCATGGCGGGCGAGCAGTTGGAGATAAACCCGCTTGACCTCCTGCCACAGGGGTTCGTCCAGTTGCTCGATGCCGAAGGCGGAACGCACCTTATCGACAGCCTCCCGTACCCGTAAATCATAGAAGCTGATGCGCTTGGCGGAGGCCGCCCGTACGGATTCCCAGTCGGCGCGCTCGAACCGTTGGCGGGCGGAACTGGTGATCTCTTGGAAATAGGAATAATGCCGGTCGAAGCCGGTCAGGATGGATCGTGCGATCTGCTGAGCCCGATCTTGAAGGCCGTTCCCCATAAACCCATTCTCCCACTCCCAAATTAACCCGAATGGTCCAGGCTATGCGAGCCCAATATCCAGGCCGCGCCAAACCATTACATAATTCAAAGCTATGTATTGAAATTTTAGACTTTAATTACTGAGCTTTTTACACCATTTTGTTGCAGTGCACAATACATAGGTCTCCCTGACCTTACAACAAATTCGCCACCAACCCTTAGGAAAAGCCCATGTCCCAGGTCCAGATACTTGCCCCCGTGCCCCCCAACCTGCAAGAGGTCCTCACCCCCGAGGCACTGGCATTCGTGGCGGACTTGGAAGGTCGCTTTGGCCAGCGCCGTCTGGAACTCCTGGCCGCGCGGGAGGCCCGGCAGCAGCGCCTGAATGCCGGCGCATCCCTTGACTTTCTGCCTGGAACTGCCGCGATCCGTGCAGGAGACTGGCGGGTGCGCCCCGCCCCCGCGGATCTCCAGGATCGTCGGGTGGAGATCACCGGGCCGGTTGACCGCAAGATGGTCATCAACGCCCTCAACTCCGGCGCTAAGTGTTTTATGGCTGATTTCGAGGATGCCCACGGCCCCACCTGGAGTGCCACCCTCGAGGGGCAGCAAAATCTCTCCCTGGCCATACGTCGCACCCTGACCTACCAGAGTCCCGAGGGCAAGGACTACCGGCTCAACGACACCCTGGCCACCCTCATCGTCCGCCCCCGAGGCTGGGCCCTGCCCGAGAAGCATGTGGCACTGGAGGGCCGGCCCATCTCCGGAGCCCTATTCGACTTTGGGCTTTACCTCTTCCACAATGCCCAGGAGTTGCTGAACCGGGGCAGCGGTCCCTTTTTCTACATACCCAAGCTGGAGGGCCATCTGGAGGCTCGGCTGTGGAACGATGTTTTCAACTATGCCGAAGAGCACCTGGACCTGCCTCACGGCAGCATCCGGTGCACCGTGCTGATCGAGACCATTACCGCCGCCTTCGAGATGGACGAGATCCTCTACGAGCTGAAGGATTACATCTGCGGTCTCAACTGTGGTCGCTGGGACTACATCTTCAGTTTCATCAAACGCTTCCATGCCAACCCCGAGCGTGTGCTGCCCGAGCGGGGCCAAGTAACCATGCTGGTGCACTTCCTGCGTTCCTACTCGCGCCTGCTGATCAAGACCTGCCACCGCCGGGGTGCCCATGCCATGGGAGGTATGGCGGCCCAGATCCCCATCAAGGGGGACCCCGCCGCTAACGCCAGCGCCTTCGCCAAGGTGCGGGCCGACAAGGAGCGCGAGGCAGGGGATGGCCATGATGGGACCTGGGTAGCCCACCCGGGCCTGGTCAGCTTGGCCCTAGAGGTATTTGACCATTACATGCCGAGCCCCAATCAACTTCATCGCACCCTGGATGACTTGAATATCGGCGCTGAGGATCTGCTCACACTGCCCAAGGGCACCATCACCGAGGCAGGACTGCGCAACAATGTCTCCGCTGGTCTGCGATACATGGCCGCCTGGCTGGGCGGGCGCGGTGCGGTACCCATTCATAACCTGATGGAGGATGCCGCAACAGCAGAGATCGCCCGGGCCCAGTTGTGGCAATGGGTGCGCTATCCCAAGGGAGTTCTGGACGATGGCCGCCAGGTGACCCCGACCCTGTTTACACAGATCCTGGCCGAGGAACTGGCCTTGGCGCGGTCCGAATTGGCCAATGCCGGTGATCCCGCCGCCAACCACCTGGATCGTGCAGCCCAACTCCTGCGGGATATCGTCCTCCAGGACGGTTTCGAAGAGTTCCTTACCCTGCCCGCCTACCGGATTCTGGATGAAACGGCGGGCCTCTAGGCATACCTGAGGCATCACCCCTCGATTTGCGGGGTGATCCACCCTCCTCCTAATAAACCTGCGGCGCCCTCAAGGCGCCTTACACTAACCTGCCACCAAGCGGAGTAATCTATGACCTTAGCAATGAACCGAGAGCAACAGATTCAGGCCCTGGAGAAGGATTGGGCCAGCAACCCTCGTTGGCGGGATGTAAACCGTGGCTATACCGCCGCCGATGTGGTCCGCCTGCGCGGTTCCGTCCAGCCCGAATATACCTTTGCCCGTAACGGGGCCGAAAAACTCTGGGATTTGATTCACGGCGGTGCTCGCAAGGGTTATGTCAACTGCATGGGTGCCATTACCGCAGGCCAGGCCATGCAGCAGGCCAAGGCCGGTGTTGAGGCCATCTACCTGTCCGGCTGGCAGGTGGCGGCAGATGGCAACACCTCCGAGACCATGTACCCGGACCAGTCTCTCTACGCCTATGATTCGGTTCCGACCATGGTCCGGCGCATCAACAACACCTTCAAGCGGGCAGATGAGATCCAGTGGGGCCGCGGTGTTGGCCCCGGCGACGCGGGCTACATAGACCACTTTCTGCCCATCGTGGCGGATGCGGAGGCGGGCTTCGGCGGCGTGCTGAATGCCTTTGAACTGATGAAGAACATGATCGCCGCAGGTGCCGCCGGGGTGCATTACGAGGACCAGTTGGCCGCCGTCAAGAAGTGCGGCCACATGGGCGGCAAGGTCCTGGTCCCCACCCAGGAGGCAGTACAGAAACTCATCGCCGCGCGCCTGGCAGCGGATGTCTGTGGTGTCCCCACACTGGTGTTGGCTCGCACCGACGCCGAGGCGGCCAATTTGCTGACCTCCGATTTCGATTCCAACGACAAGCCCTTCCTCATGGGTACCCGCACCGCCGAGGGCCTCTATAACGTCAAGAATGGCCTTGAGCAGGCCATCAGCCGCGGCCTGGCCTATGCCCCTTACGCCGACCTGGTGTGGTGCGAGACTGGTACCCCGGATTTGGGCTTCGCCCGTGAGTTCGCCGAGGCACTGATGGCGCAAAACCCCAACAAGCTGTTGGCCTACAATTGCTCCCCCTCCTTCAACTGGAAGCGTAACCTGGACGACAAGACTATTGCCGAGTTCCAGGACCGCTTGTCCGATATGGGTTACAAGTACCAGTTCATCACCCTGGCGGGTATCCACAATATGTGGTTCAACATGTACGATCTGGCCTATGATTACGCCAAGGGTGAGGGCATGCGCCACTATGTCGAGAAGGTCCAGGAACCCGAGTTCGCCGCGCGCGGCAAAGGCTACACCTTCGTTTCCCACCAGCAAGAGGTGGGCGCCGGCTATTTTGATGATGTGACCACCGTCATCCAGGGCGGAGCCTCCTCCCTCACGGCCCTCACCGGTTCCACGGAGGAGGCCCAGTTCGACCATTGAACCAGGGGGCGGATCCGGGTGACCCTGACGCCGGAACCATGACAAAGACCAAGACCTTTGGCTTGATACGCCTCTGAAACTGAGCCGCTCCCAAGGCAACCTGGGGGCGGTTTTTTTTGACCACCACCCATCGCGAAACCTGAACATGAGTGTGCAGAATCTGAAAACGGCGGATTTGAGTGACCAGTGGGGGGATCGTGCCCAAGTAGGTGCCCCTCTTTTCCGTGATTTTGGCGGCCTGACCGACTTCCATGGGCCTATCGCCACGGCGCTGTGCCCGGATGACAACTCCATGGTACGGGTGATGCTGGAGCAACCAGGGGCCGGTCGGGTATTGGTGATCGATGCTAATGCCTCACCCCGTTGCGCCATGCTGGGGGACCTCCTCGCTCAGTTGGCCGTTGACAATGGCTGGGCAGGCGTACTGGTGCACGGCTATATCCGAGATAGCGCTGACATGGCCCGTATGCCCTTAGGGGTCAAGGCGTTAGGAACCCTCCCCCGTAAGAGCGACAAACGCGGTGCCGGTCAGACCCAGCTGACCCTCGACTTTGCCGGGGTCGAATTTCGACCGGGTGATATGCTTTACGCGGACGCGGATGGGGTGCTGGTTCTCCCCGCCGTTGCCGAGGCTCTTCCGGGAAAGGACTGAAGTTGGAAATTCGGTGCCCAGGTAAAGGACGGCCAGTCAGGTGATGGCCCCACCCTTTATATTAGGCGCTCCCCGGGAATCGCTAGCGAAGGAATTGGGCCGTCAATAATATGACCATGAGGTTTACCTAAATGAAGCCGATGACGTTCGGTATATTGTTAAGTATTATGGCCTTAGGGACTCCCCTGGCGGCTCGTTCCAACCCTGATTTCAAGGGTTTGATAGATAACCTGCCGGATAGTCGGATTGGGGACTGGATCATAGGCAGCAGGACTGTCACGATCACCGCCAAAACCATTATTGACGAGCATAATGGCAAGGCTGAGGTCGGGACCTGCGTGTCCGTAAGCTATGAAGGGATCCAGGTCAAAGGGATCACAACCGAAATAATTTCCCAGTGCCTCCCCGAATAAGCCGGGCATCGACCTCCTGAAGGCGCATGGCCCAGTAGTGTGCCTCTTCCAAGGGACTGCTGCTCCAGCAACCCTGGGTGACCGGCCTTCCCCATCTCACCTGCTAACAGAGCTTGGGAGTTCACCATGCACATTTGGGTCGATGCCGATGCCTGTCCCGGCGTCATCAAGGAAATTTTGTACCGGGCCTCCGTACGCGTTGGGGTCCCACTGACCCTGGTAGCGAACCAGCCTCTGCGAACCCCACCCTCGTCCTTGATTCGAACCGTCCAGGTAGGAACGGGCTTTGACATTGCGGACAACTACATTGCCAGGCATCTGACACCGGGAGATTTGGTCATTACTGGCGATATCCCCCTGGCTGCCCAAGTCATAGCGCTAGGCGGGGAGGCCATCAATCCTCGGGGAGAACGTTATACCCCCGACAATATCCGGGAGCGGCTGGCGGTGCGTGATTGGCTGGAGGAGTTACGAGGCACCGGGGTGAACACTGGTGGGCCTCCACCTCTGGGTTTGACGGAACGCCAGGCCTTCGCCAATGCCCTTGACCGGATCTTGGCTCACAGACCGACCTGAATTTATAGTGATGGAGGATTGCTGCCGCCCATGATTGCCGCTACCACCCATGTCAATGCGGATTTCGATGCCCTTGCCTCGCTGGTGGCGGCCGGGCTGCTCTATCCGGATGCCCTGCGTATTCTGCCAGGCCAGGTGCAACCCGCGGTTCGGGACTTCGTGGCGATTCATTGGGATCTGCTTGGACTGCGGGCACGCAAGGAGGTCGACTTGACCGGGCTGGTGCGACTGATCGTGACGGATGTCTCCAGTTGGGAGCGCCTCGATGACATGCGCGCCCTCGCCTCCCGGTCTGACCTACCTGTAACCGTTTGGGATCACCATATGGCGCCGGGGACCATAATCGCAACGGAATTGCACCTGGAACCGACAGGCGCTGTGGTCACCCTGCTGTTGGAGGAGATCAAGGCCCGAGACCTGGCCTTTTCCCCTATCCATGCCACCCTCTTTCTACTGGGTCTTTATCACGACACGGGTTCCCTTTCCTATCCCTCCACCACGGCCCGGGACGCTCATATCGCGGCCTTTCTATTGGAAAACGGCGCTGATCTCAACGTGGTGGCGGGTTATTTAGCCAGTGCTCTGGACCCTCGCCATCTCGACCTGTTTGGGCGCATGTTAGAGGGGGTGGAGACCCATCAGATCGGAGGGTTACGCCTCGGACTTTGCGTGCAGGATGCGGACAAGAGCATGACTATGCTGCCCTCCGTGGTCAGCCGATTCATGGAGATCCAGGGCCTGGATGTGGCAATCGGCATCTTTCCCATGAGCCCGACGCGCACGACAGTGATAGGTCGCGCCAGCGCCCGGGAGTTCGACGTGGGTGCTCTACTCCGTCACCTGGGTGGCGGTGGCCACCCGGGCGCTGCCTCGGCCATGGTCCAGGCCCCTCTCGAGAGGGTACGCAGGCAAGTCGAGGAACTCATCTCCCAGATCGAGGTACGGGAGGCACGTGTGGCGAGTCTGATGGAATCTGTTGAATTTAGCCTGTCCCCCCAGGACTCAATCCGCCAGGCACAGGCTCTCCTGGGCCGTACAGGTCGCCGGGCCCTGTTGGTGGTGGGTGAGGATAAGGTTCCCCTTGGCACCTTTGGCCTGGGCCAATTGGAGAAGGTCCGCGGCGAGCGTCAGTGGGATCAGCCCGTGACATCCATGATGCGCCGCCAAATGATCAGCGTCCGTCCTGATCAGACCCTGAGGGAGTCTCTACAACTGATGGCCAATTCCGAGCTCGGTTTCCTGCCGGTGATCGAGGAGGGGCGTTTGGTCGGGGAGATCAGGCGCGGCGCCATCATTCTCAGTCTCTATGAATTTTGACTTATTTAACCCCCAGCCGCCATCCTTACCCACCTTGTTCCCGCCAAGTGGCTGCTGGCCGAATCTTCTTTTTCAGAATCTCCGCTGGCCTTGGCCGGTTCTTGCGGTGACCCCTTGCCCTAGTCCTTCACAGTCAGGTCCCCCCGATGGGCCCCACCAAGGATAGGCACACGGGCCAGGCTGTTTGCTTCCAGGGCCAGGAGGAACTCGTCTTCCTTAATACTACCGATTATGTTGGGTTGGGGCATCTCGGGGCCCTTCTATCCTAGGTGTTGTACTTGCCATGCCACCATTAGAACTTCTGCTACCCATTCTAGGTATAGCCTTTCTTGCAGGTCTGGTGCAGGGGCTATCGGGGTTTGGGTCGGGCCTAGTAGCGGCACCCCTTCTGGCCCTGCTGTTACCCCTGGACACGGCAGTTCCTCTAATGACTCTTCTTAGCCCACTGATCTCACTGCAAAATCTTATTCATTTGCGACAGGCTATTTGTTTCGATCGGGTAGCATTGCTTTTGGCGGGTTATGTCGTGGGGACACCCTTGGGCCTTTATCTGCTCACCCGCGCCCCGGCAACGCTGATGTTAGGAACCCTCGGTATCTTTTTGACGAGCTATGCCCTTGTCTCTCTGACTGGACGGCAACCGCAAGCGAGGTGGCTGCGAGAGTGGCGTTTTGCGCTTGGCCTGGTATCAGGCGCCCTGGGGTCCGCCTATAGCACCAGCGGACCTCCCGTCATTCTCCATGTCGCGGCGCATCCGGAGTGGGAACCCAATCAGCAAAAGGCCACCTTGGCCCTCTTTCTCGGCCTTTCCAATCTGATCACCCTTGTCGCCTTCGGCCTTGCCAATCTCTATTCGGGTGAGATAGTGGCTTGGTTTCTCTGGGCCTTCCCCCTGCTCGCCACAGGAACTCAAATCGGCATCCTCCTCTACCAGCGGATGGGTCCTCACGATTACCGCCGCTTGACCTTCAGCCTTATCCTGGCCATGGGGATCCTCCTGCTCTGGCGGGCAATTTCTCTGATTCTTCGAATGAACCTCTGACCGACTCTTCCATTGGCAACACAACTATTGTGTTGGTGATCATGGCAAAGCCAGGCGGGTCGCCTATCCTTTCAGAAAGGAACGCGGCCAATTCCCGCGCTTCAGACTGATCCCCGGGCATGAGAATCGGTTCCCACCGGTTAGGGACCTAGCCTCCGGTCTTTGGATCATCACCCCTAGGAGGATGCCTGACATGACGTATTTCCGCGCCCTTGGCCTGATTCTGACGGCCTTGTTCCTCTCTAGTTGTGCATCCCTGGCCTCTGACCGCATGGCTGGGCAACTCAGAACCGTCATGTTGGCGCAAGATGATCCCGAGACGGTCAAGGCAGCGGCACCTGCCTTCCTGCTACTGGTGGAGTCCATGATCGCCGACAGCCCGGAGGACCCGCGTCTCTTGGTCACCGGGGCTGAACTGGCCGCCTCCTTTGGGGCACTACTGGAAGATCCTGACCGGCGGGCACGCCTCGCGGAGCGCGCCTATGACTATTCGAGGCGTGCCCTATGCGCGGAGCAGAAATCAGTCTGCATCGCCCTGGATGGTTCCTTCGAGGACTTCTCCGTATCAGTAGCCAAGGTTGGTCCCACGGACCTCGAAAACCTCTATGTTTTCGCCTCTACCTGGGCAACCTGGCTGGAATTTCATTCCGGAGACATGGATGCCATAGCCAATCTGCCAAAATTGGAATTGATATTCGATCAAATTATCAGTCTCGATCCCAACTTCCATGGGGGCCGTGCTCACCTCTATGCCGGCGCACTCGCCATCCTCCGCCCGCCCGCCCTGGGAGGCAAGCCGGATAAGGCACGAGGCCACTTCGAGGAGGCCCTGCGACTTTCAAACGGCAAGGATCTGATGGTTCAGGTCGAATACGCCCGACGCTATGCCAGACAAGTCTTAGATCAGCCCCTCCACGATCGACTGTTGAACCAGGTGTTGACAACCGATCCCGTCGCCCCAGGGCTGACCCTATCCAACTTGATAGCTCAAGAAGAAGCCAAACGCCTACTTTCGGAGGATTGGTTTGCGATGTTCAGCGATTTAGAGGCGCCCCAGAAGAATCAACTATAACATCAATTGGCACGATAGCTTGAACCATGAATATCAAGCAAATCAAATACCCAACATTGCTTGTAACGTCATTGAATGAATTCATTACTTGATTCGATGTACAGACTGAATTGCTACGATTCAAAAAATACCTGGTGGATTCTGAAAGCCTGTTTGATTTTATTTCTAGGATCTGCCATTCCTCTGGAAATACCTGCGGATGCTTCGATAACCATGGCAAGACTGGAAAGGGATCTAATAATGCTTAAAACCGAGATGATGAACCCGGCTATTTTCAATAACAAATCCTGCGCCTCATTTATCAGACACTATAGCCTTTTACTTTTTGAGGAGGGTACCAGTAATTATTTACCCGATGACTTGAAAGAGGAAAAAATCCTGCTAGACTCGGCGCCCCACATTGCAAGATCAATATTTGACTTTCGGGCCGACCTTCTTGAAAAAGCAAAGGATTTTTCCAATAAGCAAGGCATGACGATGGAATGCCGGAATTCCATATTCCGTGCCCTGAGATATAGCCGATTTATTGAAGAAACCCTGATCGAATGGTATATAAAAAAAACAGGGGTGGACATTTTCCCCGAAGTGCTGAAGGGAAGAGAACCCGTCCTGATGATGAGGGGAAATAAAGGAAGGTACATCCCGCAATCGGGAGACATCCTTTTGGTAAGAAGCCGATTTTCCGTAAGCGCCACTATAGCCCGTATCAGCGACGAAGAAGGTCATTTCAGTCACTCGGCACTGATACATGTTGACGAGAATGGCCAAGTATGGGTATTGGAATCTCTTATAGAAATGGGAGTCGCCGCGGTACCTTGGGAAGAATGGGTTAAACATCAACCCGTTAGGGTTCTAGTGATGCGCTATCGGGATGGGGATACCGCTCACAGGGTGTCAGGTTGGTTATTCGACTGGGTAATGAGTCGGAAAAAAAGCGGCAAGGAGCCCGTGCCCTATGATTTCAATATGAATTTTAGCGATTCTAGTGAGCTTTCATGTTCCGAATTAATACGCTTCGCATATTCACAAGCAACAAACGGCATAGTTAATATTCCAAAATATCCATCCTCGGTAAAAAAACTAGCTGGTAATAAATTATTCACAGATCTGGGAATTCATGAAAAGGAAATTTTTAGTCCCAGTGACTATGAAATCGACCCAGAACTATCAGTGATCGCGGAATGGAGGGATTATTCAGAAACCTATGGGACTAGAGTGCAAGACGCCATCTTGTCGAGCGTTATATTCTGGATGACTGATTTAAATTACCAATTGACTTATGAAGGATTTGTCCAGGACGCCGGAGCTTTTTATTGGCGCTACCTAAGACCGATGGGCCTTGGCAGGCAGTGGGTTCCGGCCAACATGACCCCAGGATTTTTCAAGGCAATCCTGGCATTAGATTCCACTACAAACGCCCTTGAAAGGGCCTTAAGGGAAGTGGAAAACCACAACATAGTACAAGACGAGTGGGGTCTTGACTATAAATCAATGCTGGTCATTTTGGATGGAATTAGAAAATCAGATTGCCAATATTATCTTTCTGGTCGAGATGAAATAAAAGCGAATATTTTTATTTGGGAACCTAATCTACTGGAAGAAAGAATTCTCTTTCATCAATATCTCAATACTCCGCCTGGTACCGGCACCTGCCGGGATTGAATCGGTTCAATCTGTAAAATCATCTTTGCCGCCAGAAAGTATTCGAGACAACAATGTTTATCAGGGCATACTGGTCCGACCAGGGGTAAATCAAGTTTCCGGCATCCCGATAATCAGAGCGAGCATCCGTTAAATGAAGATATTTCACGCACTGATTACAAGTCTTGTACTGGTCATCCTGATGTTAACCCTGACAGGATGTACACCCATGGTAGTTCGGGGTGGCCCGAATCAGCCAGTTAGTACGGCGATCAAAAATCCCCATACAACCCCTTTGGGAATCAAAGCAGGAAGGTTGGCCGTTAAAAGAAACAACCGGGAATCTGGGTTTCTAGTTCTGAGTGACGGGGAAGAGGCATTACTCTGGCGCGGGCTTCTTGCAGATCGGGCGACTCGAACCATCGATGCACAATATTTTATCTGGAGCCAGGATAATGTCGGAACCATTGCGGCCGAACGTCTGATTCAGGCCGCGGATCGGGGTGTACGTGTACGCGTGATCGTTGATGAAATAACCCTCGATGCCAAACCCTTATTCTTGATTTATCTCGATGGGCACCCGAATGTGGAAATTCGCGTCTATAATCCCTCCGGTTCAATAGGTATGGGTGGTGTTGGGAAGATTATGAACTTATTGGGAGATTTTCGACGACTGAATAGAAGAATGCATAACAAGGCCTTTATCGTGGATGGGAGTTTCGCAATATTGGGGGGTCGGAACGTTGCCGATGAATATTTTGACCTGGATCCTCGTTTGAATTTTAGGGATCTAGATCTGCTTGCCGTGGGGCCTGTGATACCTGAAATATCCAACAGTTTCGACGAATATTGGAATAGCGAATGGGTCATGCCAGTCGGGGATATTCTGCAAATTAAATATTTGCCAGAAGACGCCGAGAAATATTTCACTCAACTTCATGAATACGCGGGGCGGACTGAAAACTTTCCACCGAGGTTCCAGCAAGATCTTGAATCATTATCTCAACATTTTGATGCCATGGGTCCAGCCACCCTTGATTGGGGGGTAGCGCGTCTGATTTATGATGCGCCTGGGAAAAACCTAGATCTCAATAGTCTTGAGGCTTTTGGCGAGAGCGGGAGACAGCTAACCGAACTGGCCCTTTCGGCACGGCATGAAATTATCGTCGAAACTCCTTATTTGGTACTCCTTGAAGGAACTTTCCATGTATTGGATGAACTCATCAACAGAGGCGTGAAAATTTCGTTCATTACGAATTCCCTGGCCGCAACGGATGCTATTTGGGTTCATGCCAGCTACGCATCCCAAAGAAATAAATTGCTTGATATGGGCATTGATATTTTTGAATATCGATCCAGCCCGGATGACAAGGAGCACTTCATAAAGCATCTAATAATGAAGAATAAGGATATGATCGTATCGCTTCACGCCAAGACCATGGTTATCGATGATAGATTCGTGTTTGTCGGGTCCTTTAACATGGATCCCAGATCCACGCACCTCAACACGGAAATGGGGTTAGTTGTCGATAGTATTGAACTGGCAGGAAAAATCACCTCCAGGCTCAAGAACGACATGGCCCCCCAGAATAGCTGGCGGGTAACACTGCAGGAGGATGGAAGAACAAAATGGGCAACTCGAAAATCAGGTCAGACTGATATTCGAGAATCAGAGCCGGATGTTACTATTGGCAAGGCCCTTCTATTTCTACCCTTAGCGATTTTGCCAATTACACCACTGATGTAACGCTGGAATAGTCTGCCAGATGGAATAGCTGTTCATTAAACCTGTCACTATCTAATCGGAATCCATTCAAAACACCTACCTTGAATTGTGACTGATTCATGCATAAATAACAGCTATTATCATAACAGAAGGCCCCTGAATCATCACCCTGTCGTTATCACCAGGCCCTTCCAGTCCATATAGTGTATTTCCTGTCAACAAATTGGTTATACGACCGGGAGTCATGACATGAAGATTGGGCGCATCCATCTGCCATTTTTGTTCTGCCTATTCATGATCCCTGCCCAGCTCCTGCAGGCAGCCCAAGTCATCAAGATCGCCACCCTCTCCCCGGATGGCACCAGTTGGATGCGTGCCATGCGGGCCGCCGGTGACACGATTGCCAAGCGATCTCAGGGGCGTGTGGTATTGCGGTTCTATCCTGGCGGTGTCATGGGCAATGACCAGAGCGTCATGCGTAAGATCCGCGCGGGCCAGTTGCAGGGAGGTGCCGTTACCATTGGCGCCCTGGCGGGTGTGGATAAGGACATCGAAATCTATGGCCTGCCCTTCCTCTTCCACGACCTGCGCGAAGTGGATCAAGTGCGCGCCAGGATGGATACCACCCTGCTGCAAGGGCTGGAGAAAAAGGGCTTCATCGGTTTTGGTTTCGCCGAGGGTGGCTTTGCCTACTTCATGTCCAACCGACCCCTCAAGACCATCACCGACCTCCAGGCCGGCAAGGTCTGGGCACCGGAAGGAGATAAAATCAGTCTCACTGGCTTTGAGGCCGTAGGCGTATCCCCTGTAACCCTCCCTATCACAGACGTCTTGGTGGCCCTGCAAACGGGTCTCCTCGACACCGTTACCTCCCCTCCCGCCGGCGCCATTGCGCTTCAATGGCATACCCGGGTCAAATACCTGACGGAGGTACCCCTCCTCTATACCTATGGCATCCTGGTCATCTCCGAGCAGGCCTTCAACAAACTCTCCGGACAGGATCAGTCCTTGGTGAGGGAAGTCTTGGGGGACACCTTCAAGGAGATCAATTCCCAAAACCGCCGTGACAATGAGGCCGCCCTCAGGGCCCTCAGAAACCAGGGTATTGAGTTCCTTCAGCCCCCGCCCCAGGATCTGGCAGGCTGGCAACAGAGTGTGGAAAGTGCCCAAAAGCAATTGGTGTCCCAGGGCTACTTCAGCAGGGATCTGGTGGATAAGGTCAGGATGATCCTGGCCGAGCATAGACGAGGACGCTGAGGATCGGGGAGGTGACAAAGCCGCCTTCGCCTCCGACGTGACCCCTGCGGGAGTTAAGATGGCCGTATTCGAAAACTACGCCCAATTCAGCACCAAGAAGGTCGCCCGGACCTTGGAACTGGCGGTGACGGAACTCGTCGCCCTACGCCAGAACACCCTGACGCCAGATTTCATCCTACTGGCCCTGCTCGGCCAGCCGGACGCCGAACCCCTGCATATCCTGGAACGTCTCCTGCCCAATGCGGCGGAAACAGCCATCAGGTTACGTTCCGACGTCCTGGCTCAGTATCAGCTGGCCGTAACGCGGCAAGGCAATCAGATCCTGGTCACCGAGGAAATCAACGAAATGTTCCGCCTCGCCCATGAGGAGGCCAGGCAACTGGGGGACGGCTTTATCGCCACCGGCACCCTCTTCCTGGCCCTGTTCGACTCCCGATGCGGCGGTGTCGCCGAGCGTCTGCGGGAGGCTGGCGTCCATCGCGACCAGGCGCGGGAGGCCCTCAAGGAATTACGACACGGCCGATCTATCAACAGTGAGGAGGCAGAAAGCGAGCCCGATCCCCTGGAGCGCTACACCCGAGATCTGACCGAACTGGCCCGCCAGCACTACCTGGATCCGGTCATTGGACGCGAGGAGGAGATCGCCCAGGTCATTCAGACCCTTTCCCGGCGCAAAAAAAACAATCCGGCCCTGATTGGTGAAGCCGGGGTCGGAAAAACAGTAATCGTCGAGGGCCTGGCCCAGCGCATCGCCAATGCCGAGGTTCCCGACACCCTCATCAACAAACGCCTGCTGGCCCTGGACATGGGAGACATCATTGCCGGAGCCAAGATGCGCGGGGAGTTCGAGGAGCGGCTGAAATCGGTGCGTGACGCCGCCATCGCCGCCAAGGGCAGTGTCATTCTCTTTATCGACGAACTCCATACCGTGGTTGGGGCCGGTGGAGGCGCAGGTTCCGGAAGCCTGGATGCCCCTAGCCTACTCAAGACGGCCCTGGCCCAGGGCAGCCTCCAAGTCATCGGCGCTGACACCCTGGAGGAGTACCATCGCTTCGTCGAATCCGATAAAGCCCTGGAACGGCGCTTTCACCCGATCCTGGTGCGCGAGCCCAGCGCCGCCGAGACCCTGCGGATTTTGCAGGGTGTGGCACCTCGTTACGAGCAACACCACCAGATCCACTATGCCGCGGATGCCTTAGAGGCCGCTGCCCAACTCGCTGAACGTTACATCAATGACCGCCGCCTGCCAGACAAGGCCATAGACCTGCTCGACGAGGCCGGGGCCCACAAACACCTGCGCCTTATCTCGATACCTGCCCCCATCCGCGAGCGGGAACGAGAGCGCCAACGCCTAGTGCATGAAAAGACCCAGGCCTTCAACGCCCAGGAATTCGAGCGTGCGGCGCGCCAACAGATGGAGATCCTGGCGCTGGAGGAAAAGTTGGCCAGCGACCGCCAGGAGTGGGAACAGGAACGCGCCGGCGAGGACCTGGACGTGCGCGCCGAGGATATCGCCCGAGTGGTCTCGCATTGGACCGGCATCCCGGTGGCGCGCATGGTGGAGGCAGAGGCGGACAAGCTGGCTCGTATGGAGGAGGCGTTGCACCGGCGAATCGTTGGCCAGGATGACGCCGTCCATGCCGTTGCCGACGCCATCCGCCGCAACCGCGCGGGCATCGGCTCTGAGCGGAGACCCATTGGCTCCTTCCTTTTTCTCGGCCCAACCGGGGTCGGCAAGACCGAGCTTGCACGCGCCTTGGCCGCCTTCCTCCTCGACGACGAATCGCGAGTGGTACGTCTGGATATGTCGGAATACATGGAGCGCCACGAGGTCTCCAAGATGATCGGCGCCCCGCCAGGCTATATCGGCTACGGCGAAGGTGGCCAACTCACGGAGCGGGTGCGACGTAACCCCTATACCGTGGTACTGCTGGACGAAGTAGAGAAGGCACACCCGGATGTCTTCAACATGCTGCTGCAAATTCTAGAGGATGGCCGCCTGACGGATGGCCAAGGCCGCGCCGTCTCCTTTCGCAACACCATTCTCATTGGCACCTCCAACCTGGGCACGGAGGCCCTGTCACCCGACAAGCGCCCCATTGGGTTCATCCAGTCCGCCACCCCAACTTACCAGGAGGCCCGCGACCTGGTACTGCACGAGGTCAAGCACTTCTTCAAGCCGGAGTTTCTCAACCGCCTGGACGATGTCATCGTCTTCCACTACCTGGAACCCGCCGAGGTGCGTCGCATCGCCGGCATTTTCGTCGCGGAACTCGTCAGGCGCCTTGCCACCCGCCACATCACAGTCACGGTGGAGGAGACCGTCCTCGACAAACTCGCCAGTGACGGCTTTGACCCCGTTTATGGTGCTCGCCCCCTACGCCGCGAGGTGGAGCGCCAGCTCGAAAACCCCCTGGCCATGTTGATGGTCACCGGACAGTGCCCGCAGGGAGGCAGGGTCCAGGTGCGACTGGAGGAGGATAAAATACACCTGGAAGTCCTGTCTTAATTTCCTGCCCAGGCTAAGCCGGCCTCCTCCCCTTCCACCGCACGTAAGTGGCGCATGCGCTCCCGGTTCGGCCGCTCGACAATCCCCCTTTCGGTGACAATGGCATCTACCAGCTCCGCCGGTGTGACATCAAAGACGGGATTACGGCCACCAACGCCGGCTGGACCCAGACGCTGGCCTCCGCAGGTGAGGATCTCTTCGGGATCTCGCTCCTCAATGGGAATGGCGGCACCCGTGGGTATTTCCCAGTCGATGGTCGAGGTTGGGGCGGCAACCATAAAGCCAAGGCCATGATAGCGGGCCAGGATGGCCAGACCGTAGGTCCCGATTTTATTGGCAACATCACCATTGGCGGCGATGCGGTCGGAGCCGACGATGACCCAGCCGATACCGCCCTTGGCCATGAGGCTGGCCGCCGCACCATCCGCCTGGAGGGTCACGGGGATGCCATCCTGAGCCAGCTCCCAGGCTGTAAGGCGAGTTCCCTGCAACCAGGGGCGGGTCTCGTCCGCATAGACCCGGGTGATCCGGCCCTCCGCGAAGCCCTGGCGGATGACTCCCAGGGCCGTGCCATAACCACCGGTGGCCAGGGCCCCGGCATTGCAGTGGGTAATGACGGCGGTGGGGCCCTGAATCAGGCTGGCGCCTAGCTCACCCATGCGCCGGTTGGCGGCGATGTCCTCGGCATGAATGGCCAGGGCCTCGGTCAGCAGCGCAGGGGTGGGATCACCCACGCCTAGGCGATCGAGCAGGCGGTTCATGCGCCCCAGGGCCCAGAAGAGATTGACTGCGGTCGGCCGGGAGGCCGCCAGTTCCGCCAGATCCCCCTGGATATGGGAACGCCACACCTTGCTATGCTGCGCGTAGCGTTCCTGGGCCGCTAAAACGACACCGTAGGCGGCGGCGATGCCAATAGCCGGCGCCCCCCGTACCACCATGTCCCGGATGGCCCTGGCCGTCGCCTGGGCTGAGTTCAGCTCCAGATATTCGGCCTTCCCGGGCAACAGACGTTGGTCGAGGAGAAAGAGACGTCCCTCCCGCCAGATCAAGGCATGATCTGGGGTGGGAATAAGGGGGATTTGGGTTTCCATGGGCGCTGATCCTGTGGCAAATTGAGAGCCCATTCTGAACCAGCCCCCGCCGGCTTTGAAGGGCCCTCTGCACCCAAACCCCATGAGTCCGCCCATGACCGCAGACCTTGTCATCCACGCCACCTGGGTCCTACCTGTGGACGCCCAGGACTCCGTCCTGGCGGGCCATGCCGTTGTCATCGCTGGCGGCCGCATCCAGGACCTATTGCCAAGTCCGGAGGCGCGCAGGCGCTACTCAACCGCAAGGGAGCTGGACCTGCCAGAGCACCTGCTGATACCGGGCTTTGTCAATGCTCATACCCATTCCGCCATGACCCTGTTGCGGGGATTGGCGGATGACCTGCCGCTCATGAACTGGCTGCAGGATCACATCTGGCCCGCGGAGCAACGCTGGGTGAATCCGGAGATGATTCTTGCTGGCTCTCGCCTGGCAGCCCTGGAGATGCTGAAAGGCGGCACGGTCTGCTTTAACGATATGTACTATTTTCCGGAGGTCACTGCCCATGCCATGGCGGAGGCCGGGATGCGCGCCGTCGTCGGCATGATACTGCTGGATGGTCCCACGGTTTATGCTGAGGGCCCAGATCAGTACCTGCGTCAGGGTCTTGCCCTCCATGACCAGTACCGGGATCACCCCCTTATCCATACCGCCTTCGCACCCCATGCCCCCTACACGGTCTCCGACGCCTCCCTGACACGGGTGAAGACCCTGGCGGACGAACTGGAATTGCCCATCCACATCCACCTACAGGAGACCCTCGACGAGATCGACCAATCCCTGCGCGATCATGGATCGAGGCCCTTGCGGCGACTCGAACGACTCAACCTCCTGGGTCCGAACCTCGTGGCAGTACATATGACCCACGTGGAGGAGGATGAGATCGATCTCCTGGCCAAGACAGGAAGCCATGTGGTTCATTGCCCCGTCTCCCAACTCAAACTGGCTAGCGGTTTCAGCCCGGTGGTACGTCTCCGGGATGCGGGCGTCAACGTTGCCTTGGGAACGGATGGTGCCGCCAGCAACAATGAACTCGACATGGTGGGCGAGATGCGCCTCGCCGCCCTTGTCGCCAAGGGCGTGGCGGGTTCCGCCGCCGCCCTCCCCGCCCCGAGCGCCCTACGCATGGCCACTCTCGACGGCGCCCGCGCCTTGGGCCTGGAGGGTGAGACTGGCTCCCTGGAAATTGGCAAGTCCGCCGACCTGGTCGCTATCGACCTGGGCTATCCCAATACCCAGCCCGTCCATAACCCACTCTCACAGCTCGTCTATGCGGCCACTCATTCCCAGGTGCGCCATGTGTGGATTGCCGGACGCCAACTCCTCCGCGACGGCCAACCCACGACACTGAACGCCGAAGAGATTCTCGCCGAGGCCCGCGCCTGGGGGACCCGTATCGCCAGGGGACGCTGAACCCTTGCCACGCCCCTCACCCTTTTCAAGGTCCTAATATGAAAGAAGTTGATACCCTGATCCTGGGCGGAACGGTACTGTGCCTCGATGAACAGATGACCCAAATCCAGGATGGTGCCCTGGCGATATCAGGTGACACCCTTGCCGCGGTGGATAAGGCAGAGGTCTTGCGGAACCAATTCACCAGCACGAACATCATCGACGGGGCTAATACCCTGATCATGCCGGGTCTGATCAATGGCCATACCCACGCCGCCATGACCTGCTTTCGGGGCATTGCCGATGACATGAATCTGATGGACTGGCTGAACGACTATATCTTCCCCGCCGAGGCCAGGAACGTGAACCCAGAATTGGCCTACTGGGGGAGCCTCCTGGCTTGTGCGGAAATGATCAAGTCAGGTACGACCAGCTTCTGCGATATGTATATTTTCGAAAATGAAACGGCCCGCGCGGCCCAACAGGCGGGGATGCGCTGTCTGCTCGGGGAGGTTTTGTTCGATTTCCCCTCACCCAATTACCAGACACCCCGGGAAGGACTGGCCTACACGCGTAACCTCCTGGAGCGCTGGGCCGATGATCCACTGATCCGTATCGCTGTGGAACCTCATTCCCTCTATACCTGTTCCCGGCCCCTGCTGGTGGAGGCCATTCAATTAGCGGAGGAGTTCCAGGTTCCCCTCGCCCTTCATCTCCTTGAAAATGCTTCTGAAATGCAGCAACTGCAAGAAAAGTTGGGGCAAGGGGCCGTCTCCTACCTCAAGGGTCTGGGTTGCCTCAATGATCGCTTGATTGCCTTTCATGGCGTCTGTCTGGATGAAACGGATATCCGTACCTTCCGGGACCATGGCTGTAAGGTTGTCTACAATCCTGAGAGCAATATGAAGTTGGCCTCCGGGTTCGCACCCGTTTCCCGCATGCTCGCGGCGGGGGTTCGCGTCGGTTTGGGTACGGATGGCTGTGCAAGTAACAACAACCTGGATATGTTTCAGGCCATGGATACGGCCGCCAAACTCGAAAAGGTGATAAACCTGAATCCAACCTTGATGCCCGCGCCAACCGTAGTTGCCATGGCCACCCGCGAGGGCGCCAAGGTTCTCGGTATGGAACAGATGACCGGATGCTTAAAGCCAGGCTTGAAGGCGGATCTCATCATGATCGATCTCAGGAGCCCGCACCTGACCCCCATGTACAATCCTTACTCTCACCTGGTTTACGCCGCGAATGGCGCGGACGTGAAAACCGTTTTCATTAATGGGAAAATGGTGATGAAGGAGCGTCGGCTTCTCACCCTGAATGAAGACGAGATCATGGCAAAGGTTTGCCAGATCGCGGAGCGCATCCGTCATTCCCTGGACATCACCTGAGGAGAGGCCTCCTCGAATCAGTGAACGAATTATCGTATGGATGCCTGAGACCCCTATTGCTCCACTTACACAACCTATGAGGCCTTTTCCATGACCACCCCCACCGAGCGTGAGAAGGACCGGATCCGCAAGGTAAGCGCCCTGCTCCATCAGGCGTGTAAACCCATCCGTATCCTACGCACCCTCGAGTGGGCACCTGAGGTGAAAGAGTCATTCCTGGCGGGTGGTAGCCGGGAACTGCCGCAGGTGACCTATCCTTCCTTCGACCCCACGCCCAGCATTGAACTGGTGCGCGAGGCCCGCCGCCTAATAGTGCCCTTTACGACCATCGACGTCTGGCTGGAACGACATGCCCTGTCGATCGAGATGGGTGCGCGGATGCTGGCGTCGGCAGGCACCCCGAGCTTTTTCGAGTTCGGCCGCCAACTCTATGGCGAACCCGATGCCCCCTTACGCTACGTCGCTATCACCCCCCTGGAGTTGGCGCAAAGCGTCCTGGCCGCCATTTCCCAACTCACCCGCATCGAGATCTCCACGGCCCCACCGGCCTATCATGGCGCCGAGGAGGTGGCAAGGGATCTGGAGCGTGCGGTGGGTGCCCATTTCGGAAACCAGGCCCCCACCATTGAACTGGTCGATCGCCTCTCCGCCAATGCCCTGGCGACATCCAGGGCGATTCGCATCCGCCGGGGGGCCCGCTTTACCGACCGCGATTTCATTCAACTACTGCATCATGAGGCCTTCATCCACGTTGCCACCTCCCTCAACGGCAAGGCACAGACCGACCTGCCACTCCTGGCGGCCGGGCATCCAGGGACCACGCGTACGCAGGAGGGCCTGGCGGTCTTCGCCGAGGTGATCAGTGGCTCCATCGAACTGGACCGGCTGCGGCGGCTGGCAGATCGGGTGCTGGCGATCCAGATGGCTATAGAGGGTGCCGATTTTCTCCAGGTCAATGCCTTTTTCCTGGAGCGCACCGGCGATCCAGATCAGTCCTTCGAAAGCACCCGTAGGGTCTTTCGCGGCGGGGTCATGACCGGGGGTGCCCCCTTCTGCAAGGATCTGGTCTATCTCCTGGGCTTGCTGCAGGTGAACAATTTCATAGGCGCTGCCTTCAGTTCCGGGCGGGCGGACTGCCTGAGCCTGCTCTTCTGCGGCAAACTAGATCTTTTCGACATCCCGGCCCTATGCGAACTCTACGCCATGGGCCTATGCCGCCCTCCACGCTTTCTGCCGCCCTGGGTGAGCGATTCTCGTCATTTATTAGCCATATTGACCCTTAACGCCTTTACCAAACGCATCAATCCCGAGCCACTGGTCGATTTGGCCCACAAGGTGTTGGAGAGTGCCCCTCTGGTAAGAATGCCAGAGCCCGCGACACAACTTGAATCCCAAGAGGAGATCCAGCCCTGATGATTAAAGACCGCAATCACCCACCAACCTTAGGACTTGTCAGTACGGACCCTTTGCCCTGCTGCTACTACACCCGGTGATTGGCCATCCAGAAAGAATCCAGATTGCAGTATCCCTCCCCGCGTACCATGCCTGTCGGTACGGGGAGGGGCAGGCTCCTTATTGGGATACCCAACCCTATGAGATTCAGGTTTAATCCCCTGCCTTTCGTCGTGGCCACCCTGCTATTTCTCGTCCAGGGGTGTGCTGGACCTGTTCGCGAGGAGGCGGTCCCCCCATCGCTGACCGCCTATGCCGTCATCCCGGGAATGGAGGATGTGCGTTACCGCATTGGTATCGACAACGAGGCCATCGAGCAGGAGAGTATCGAATCCTTAAGACGCGAGCAGGCCTATCTCGCCGCCAGCGGTCACCAAGGCCCCCTGCCGCCGGCGGACTTTCTGGCCGTGTCAGGCGGCGGTGACAGCGGTGCCTTTGGCGCTGGACTCCTGAATGGATGGACGACCGCGGGGGACCGGCCTGAATTCAAGTTGGTGACCGGAATCAGCACCGGCGCCCTCATCGCCCCCTTTGCCTTCCTCGGTCCAGGCTATGACGACAGGCTCAGACACCTCTATACCAACCTATCTCCTGGGGACATCGTTGCGCGGCGGCCTCTGATCGCCGCATTGATCAGTGATGCTCTCGCTGATAACGCTCCCCTCTGGAGCCTCATCGAGAAGGAGGTGGATCAGCCCCTGCTCGACGCCATTGCCCGGGAATATGAGAAGGGGCGGCTGCTGCTGGTCGGTACCGTCAACCTGGATTCTCGCCATGCGGTGCTCTGGAACCTGACGCGGATTGCCGCGAGTCACAACCCCAAGGCCTTGTCCCTCTTCCGTTCTATCATGATTGCCTCAGCCGCCATCCCTGGGGCCTTCCCGCCGGTGCTTATCGACGTGGAGGCTAAGGGTCGCCCCTACCAGGAGATGCATGTGGACGGCGGCACCATGTCCCAGGTCTTCGTCTATCCGCCCAAATTAAACCTCAGGGAATTCAGCAAACAACACGGGATCAACCGCGAACGTAGGGTTTATGTGATCCGCAATGCCCGTCTCGACCCCGAATGGGCCCAGGTCGAACGCCGGACCATGAGTATCGCCGGACGGGCCATCGCATCCCTCATTCATACCCAGGGGCTCGGTGACCTGTATCGGATTTATCTGACGACCCAGCGTGACGGCGTGGACTTCAATCTCGCTTATGTTCCCGCCAGCTTCAATGCCCCTCATCCCGAGGAGTTCGATCCCGACTTCATGCGGGCCCTCTACCAGACGGGCTACGATATGGCAGTCAAAGGCTTTCCCTGGGCCAAGAACCCCCCAGGATTCTGACTAGGGGATGCTCTGGCCGCCCCAGTCGCCGCGTCTGGCCATGAGGTCATGCGCAGGATATGATGCCCGACGACCAGCGCGCGCAATGACCTTACCCTTTAGGAGTCATCTCGTGTTTCTTGATTATTTTGCCTTGGGCCTTCTCTTTTTCGTCGCCCTCGTAATCTTCTATGGGATTATCGCCATCCACGACATCCCTTATGAGATCGCCAAAGAGCGCAATCATCCCCAGCAGGATGCCCTGCACGTCGCCGGTTGGATCAGTCTCTTTACCCTGCACGCCATCTGGCCCTTCCTCTGGATCTGGGCCACCCTCTATCGCGAGGACCGTGGCTGGGGTTTTACGACCCCCAACCCCAGCACCAAGGAGGCCCTCGGCGAACTCCAGGCAGAGCTGGCCCAGCTGCGCGAGCGCCTCGCGACCCTCGAGTCCCACCCTGGTAAGTGCGAAACCCCCAACCACCCCGCGGCGGGCCAGGAGTAGCACCATGGACCTGTTACTGATCCTGACCTACACGGCCCTGTGCATCGCCATCTTCAAGGTGTTCAAGATCCCGCTCAACAAGTGGACCGTGCCCACCGCGGTCCTGGGCGGCGTCATGATCATCGGTACCCTGCTGCTGATCATGAACTATAACCACCCCTATTCTGAGACGGTACGCCAGTATTTCATCACTAACCCCGTCATCCCCGATGTCCGCGGCCGGGTAATCGAGGTCCCGGTCCAGCCCAACGTCTGGGTCGAGGAAGGTTCGGTCCTGTTCAAAATCGACCCGGAGCCCTTTCAGTACAAGGTTGATGGCCTGGAGGCGGAGTTGGAGGCTGCCAAGAAGGACCTGGCACGTTTCGAGGAGCTCTACCTAAAACAGTCGGGCAGCCAGCGCAATCGCGACGAGGCCAGGGCCAAGGTCGACGAGCTGCAGGCCAAGTTCGATGATGCCAAGTTCGATCTGTCCCAGACAATCATCAAGGCCCCAAGCGAAGGCTTCGTCACGCAACTCATCCTGCGTCCCGGCATGATGGCCGTACCCTTGCCCCTAGCCCCGGTTATGACCTTCGTCCACAAGGAACCGCGGGTCTTCTTTGGCTGGTTTCGACAGAACAGCATGCTGAGACTCAAGAAGGGCAGCGAGGCCGAGGTGACCCTGGACGGCATCCCTGGAATCATCTTCGAGGCCGAGGTATCGCAAGTGATGCCCGCAATTGGTAACGGGCAGCTCAAGCCCGGTGGGGACTTTTTGCGGTACGGTATAGAGCAGGGCCCTGGCCGTATCGCCGTCGCCATGCAGATCACCGACCCCAGATTCGACGACTATCGCGTGCCCATGGGGGCCTTTGGCCAGGCAGCCATCTATAGCGACCACTTCCCCCACGTAGGCATCATGCGCAAGATCCTGCTACGCATGTCTGCCTGGATGAACTACGTCTTCCCCCTGCATTAAGGCGCCAAGCAACCTCCGGGTCGGTCGTTTATTGGAGGCTGACCCGAACCCCGATTGGGACAACGGCAGCAGCGGTTGACCAACCATCGGCAGCGATCCCGGGGCCAGCCCTAGGCATCTTCAAACCGGATTTGGTTCCCCGGGTCCGCCGGGGCCGCATACCAGTCTCCCTTGGGGACCCAAACCTTCTGTTCGGGCTGGTCCTCGAAATTCGGGGACATGATCTGAACCCCGTACTCGTTAAAGACATCCTGAATATGGGCGTGCAATTCCGATAGGATGACGCCCCTCTGCTCCGGGCGGTCGATATGGATGATCAGCTCGTATTCGGGGTAGAAATCCGCCAGGGCCCGCTGCATGACATAGGGCGCCGGCTCCTGGCGCACTTGGGCTGTGCGTAGAGCGGCAATGGTCAGCATGGCGTGAACCTGGCGCCAAGGGGTATCGTAACCAATGGTGACCTTAGTCCCGACAATAGCCCCATGCTCCTCCGCCAGACGGGAATAATTGGTGATGGGGGAACTCACCAGCACGGCATTGGGCACGGTAACCGTCTCACGTTTGGGGGTAATCACCTTGGTCGAGAGCATATTGACCTCGCTCACGGTCCCGAGCGTGTTACCCAACTGCACGAATTCTCCGGCCTTGAGCGCTCGGCTATAGGCCACCACCAGGCCGCTCATGATCTGATTCACAAGCCCTGCCGAGCCGAGGGACACCATCAAACCCACAAAGACGCTAATCCCCTTGAAGGCCTCCGAATCCGAACCCGGGATGTAGGGATAGGCGACGGTCACCGCGAAAATCCAGATCAGCACCACGGTCAGGCGGCGAGTTGCCTTAGCGGTATCCGCATGCAGCCAGGACACGGACATGGCGCCGCGCTCGACGGTTTGGTAGAAGCCATCCACTGCCCGAACAATGATCCGGGTCAACACAAAAATGACCAGAACCGTGAACAGCCCAGGCAGGGCCTGGAGCGCGCCCGTGGCAAAATTGGCTAGCAAATCGAGCAAAAACCGAACAAGCCTATCGCCCCAAGGCCGCGAAAAGGGGAAGCCGCTAAAGACCGTGGTCATCCAGAGATAGACGGCAATCGCGACCATGCCGAAACTGGTCGCCTTGATCAGGGCCCGTTCCAACCCCCTGAAGAGGGGCCGCAAATGCAGGCCGCCCACCTTGGTCAGGGTCGGAGTCAGCAAGCTTTGACGCCGCAGGGCACGGGTGTGGAGCTTGGCTATACCCCAAAGCACCAATACGAGGAGGAGCGTAGCCCCCGCCGTCCAACCAACCCCTTCCAATATCAGGGGCAATTTTCGCTGGTCACGGCGGGCATCCAGGGCCTCCTGCAGCACGGACACGGTATGCTGCATCTGGGCCTCCAGGGTTTCGCCCGTCATGCCATCCGCATCCTCGGGCAAGAGCCCAAAGATCTGTATCCCATCGATCTGAATCCAGTAACCGGAAAGATTGGCAAAGGTCCCTGGCACCGCCTCTGCCTTCTCCCCCGGCATGACGGACAGGACATCGGCGATTTTGCCCTGGATGCGGCGTACCCGCTCGGCGGGGGTAATACCCTCGATCACGGCCCGCAGCACCACCACCTCACGGTTCCAGAAAACTAAAGGTGCGGGTTCCCCCTGATGGACCTCGATCTGTCCCGTTGCCGGCAGAGGAATGGTAGCCATTGCCGCGCTCACGGCCAATGACCAGACCAAACATCCAAGAAAAAGACGGCGGAAGAACCGAGAGGGGCTCCGAAAAAGGTTCGACATGACGCTGTTCCAACGGATCGAAAATACAAATACTTTCTTCACGGCCACACCCCGTGGGGGCAGAGGGTGCGGGCACATCCCCGGCCGAGACTCAATCCACGGACGCTCGCCAGCCTTCGCCAGGGTCAAAGGTCTCGATGCCCTTAGCTAGGGTTGCGGTGTCCTCTCCTAAGTCCTTCTCGTAAACGATGCCCTTCTGATTGACCTGGAAGGTCATGATCCCGGAACGTCCATAGCTGGCTGGCCAGGCCAACAAGGCGAAGCCTTGGGTCAGGTGACCCTCCTTGAAATAGCTCATGGCCCCGCCCTGGGCTCGTTCTCCCTGAGCCGTTAGGACCTTGTAAAGATAGCCGTGGAAGGGTCGGGGACCTTCACCCGCTGGAGAGGCGTCATAGCCCGCCGCCACCGCCTCCGCCACAAAGGGCCCGAAGGGACTCGCGGGCTCCCCGGGTTTGGTTGGCCAATAGAGGCCATCACGTTTCCCCTCGGAACTGAGAATCCGGTCAGCGAAGACCTGGAACCCCTGCCCCATGGGGTCTATCGCGGCATATTCGCGTTGCGCCTCGACGAAGGAGCGAAGGGCAGCCAGGGTGAAAATTTCGTTCAGACCCACACGCCGGTTCACCAATTCCTCCAGCCCGGCCTTGGTGTCGAAAAACCAGCCCTCGTCATCCTTGGCAAGTGGGATGGGGAAGGGCCAATCATCGGGGCCTATGACCAGCAGGGCGCTGTTGCTGTTTTCGTCCTCTATCTGGGCGGATACCCGGGCATTCTCGACGAACCAGGCCCGATCGGCGGCATCCGCCACCGGGTCACCGGAGACCATCTCGGCCAGGTCCGGACCCAAAATCGCTTCCAGTTGGTCGGGACCCTCCGCGGCGGCGGCCTCGATCAAGGCCAAGACGGCGGCATCCGGTGTCTCAAAGCGCTTCGCCCGCGGCTGGGCAGCCGGTTCAATGACGGCAATAGCCCCGCCCTCCTGGGTATTGGCACCCGCCAATGGGGTGGCCGTGGCAGGCGGGTCTGTCTCGGTGGCGGCAAAGGCACCGGTAAGCAGCAACCCAGTAAGAATCACAATGGTGATAGAGGTCTTCGGCATGGGATGGGTCTCGCGTTGTAGGCATGAATCGGAAGGGAACCAGTTGAGCCGGGTACGTTGGGCAACCTGACCTGGTCCCAACGGTCTTAACGGCTTTAGTGTCCTCGGCCACCTCTCCCACCAGCCCGGCCACCCCCACCGGCGCCTCTCCCTCCAAGATTGGCATGGCCCGCTGAAGACCGACTGGCCGCACCCCGGTTGCTAGCCGCCCGATCCAACTTGGGTCTGCCACCTTTGAAGGCCCCAGCTCCCACCGCGCCCGCTCGGGCCTCTAGCCCCTGAGGCTTGGCAAGGGCCCCCTCAGGGCGGTTGGGGCGATTGACTTTGCCTTCCGCCGGGGCGGGGCGCTTGGCCCCTTGATCCAGGGGACGCCGAACCGCCGAACCGGGATCGGCCTTGGGTCTGGCCTTAGCGGCCGCCTTATCCTTGGCGGGGGCCTTGGGGCGAGCCTCCCCAGCGGCTGGATGATCCTTGCTGGTATCGGGCCGCCCCACCCCACCACCCTGCCGGTCCTTGAAATCGATCACCTTGCTACCAGCCGCCCCCTGCGCTCGTACCCGATCCACATCCGGGGCCTTGAGGGGCCTGTCCCCAGCGCTAACCAGCCCTCGTGCCTCCTCCCGATCGATACCGCCCCGCACGCGCTGTTCCGCAAAACGTGCCTGGGTAGCCTGATCCCGATACCGCACTCCGCCGCGACGTTCGGGGTTGTGATTCCAACGGTTGAATTCGTTACCAGAGATCCCCTTGTTGATATTGATGTCACCGGTATTGACCCAGTTGCGATCGATGTCGCGATTGATATAGATGGTGTTGGGGCTGCGCCAGTTATTGTTGTTCCAGTAAGTCGGCTGGCCCCAATAGGAGGCACCGCCCCAGCGGCCAGGACCACCCCAATAAATGTGATCGTCGTGATCGTCCCACATGATGGCGGCAGTCAGGAGCCCACCCACCAAGGCCCCCGCCCCGAAACCGATGAGCCCTGCGTTATAGGTGGTGTCGGGTGCGGTGACGACCGTGGTCGTGACCGGTTGGGTAGCCGCATAGCCATAGGCTGCATCGGAATAGACGGCCGGATAATAGTTCGTGGTGGGTGGCGCGGTCTGACCATAGACCCTAGCCGGATCGTAAGTCGGCACATAAACCGTCTCCGCGCTGGCAGGCTGGATGACGATGGTATCCCCCGCCTTCTCGATACGCTGCTTGTCGTTGCACTGCAGATTACCCGCCAGATCCGCCTCTCGGCGCAGTTTCTGAATGGCATCAATCAGATCCTGCATTTGCCCCAGGACGGCGTCGCCCAGATCTTGGGTCCAATCCAGATTATCGCTCATAAAGCTGAGCAGGCTGGGGAACTGGACCAGGACCTTGACGCTTTCATCCCAGGACTCATTCCGGACCGCCTTGTCCAGGGCCTCCCCTTTCAGATCCACATGTTCCTGTTGCCAGCGATCGGCCTGCACCAGGTCGAGGGGATAGGTCGAGGCCATCAGAATCTGGGTCAACAGGGCGTCAGGATAGAGGGCGATGGGGGCAACCAGTTGTTCGATTTGGGCCATCGGCATGGGGTCTTTGGACGGCGCCGCGGCCGAACTGGCGGGTCCATAACCCCATGTTGCTGACAGCAACAGGACCCCGAGCAGACGTAGAAGGTTGGACATGGAAGTGACCCTCCGATTATCGAGGTAGGGACCTACAGAGACAGGGTAACGGCGCGGGCAAAGGTACCCGGCGACTTGAAAAAGCAGAAGTATAGCCAGCCGCTCAGCCTGCACAAGTATGGCATTAGCCGGCCCATGAGACCGCGAGCTATGGGGGTTTCTTACCCCACCGTGCCGTGGAACCTCTCCCGCAGACGCTGGAAGACGACATACAGCATCGGGATCAGGAAGATGGCGACGGTGGAGGCGGCCAGCATGCCGCCGAAGACCGCGGTGCCGACGGCCCGCTGGCTGGCCTCGCCGGCGCCCTGGGCGATCACCAATGGGACCAGACCCAGGATGAACGCGAAGCTGGTCATGAGCACCGCCCGGATGCGCAGGTGTGCCGCGTTGGCGGCGGCCTCCTGGATGCTCTTGCCGCCCCGGCGCTCCTCCATCGCAAACTCGACGATCAGGATGGCGTTCTTGGCGGCGAGTCCGATCAGCACCACCAGGCCCACCTGGGCATAGAGGTCGTTGGGCAGGCCGGAGATCAGGAGCGCCAGCATGGCACCTACCACACCCACGGTGACCGAGAGCAGCACCGCCACCGGCATGGACCATGACTCGTAGAGTGCAACCAGGAAGAGATAGGCGAACAGCACGGCGAGCCCCAGCACCACGGTCGTCTTGCCGCCCGCCTCCTTCTCCTGCAATGCCGTGCCCGTCCATTCATAAGCGAACCCGGAAGGCAGAGTCTTGGCGCTGATCTGTTCCATGGCGGTGAGTGCCTGTCCCGACGACTTGCCCTCCGCCGGTCCCCCTTGGATGGTCGTGCTGCGGTAGTTGTTGTAGCGCTGGATCAACTGGGGACCCAGGATCAGCCTGGGCTCCATGAAGGCCCGGATCGGCACCATCTGACCCTGGCTATTGCGCACATGGATGCGGTAGACGTCGTCAAAGCGCGCCCGGTCGGACTCCTGGCCCTGAACCTGGACCTGCCACACCCGGCCGAACTTGTTGAAGTCGTTCACATAGTAACCACCGAGCGTGGCTTGAAGCGCGGTGAAGACATCATTCACCGCCACCCCTAAGGTCTGGAGCTTCTCCCGGTCGATATCGAGGAAGACCTGTGGGTTGTTGGTGGCCCAGGTGGAGAAGACCCGTTCCAGGTCCGGGTCCTGATTGGCGGCTATGACCATGGCGCGCATGACCCCGGCCAGCTCGTCCGAGCTCTTGCCCTGGGTGTCTTCGAGCTGGTACTCGAACCCGCTGCCGGTGCCGAGCCCCATGATGGGCGGCAGGTTGAAAGGCATGACCCGGGCCGCCGCGATGGAGCCGGTGGCATTGGCCACTCGGTCTATGACCGCCTGGACCTTCAGATCGGGCGTGGTGCGTTCCTCGAATGGCTTTAGCCGGCCGATCAGGAGCGCCGCGTTGGACTCGATGGCCCCGTCCAGCATGCTGTAGCCTGGGACCGTCATGGTGTATTGGACCGCCGGATCGTTCATGACCACCTGCTCCACCTGCTTCACCACGCCCAGGGTACGGGTCACCGAGGCCCCTTGGGGCAGGCTGATCTCAGCCATGAAGGCCCCCTGGTCCTCTTCCGGGAGAAACCCAGTGGGGGTCGCCTTGAAGAGCCAACCGGCGGCAAAGACGGCCAGGCCGATCAGCACCAACACCAGGGCGGAGATACGCACCAAGCGGCGAACCACCGCCGAATAGCCGTCTCGCACCCCGTCGATCCCCTTCATCACCCACCCCATGATCCCGCGCCTATGCCCGCCCGGCTTGAGCAGGAGGGCACAAAGAGCCGGTGAGAGCGTGAGCGCGTTGATGGCCGAGATCAGCATGGAGAATGCGACCACCGCCGCGAACTGCTGGAAAAGCTGGCCCGTCACCCCGGGGATGAAGGCCACCGGCAGGAATACCGAGAGCAAGACCAGTGTGATCGCCAGGATGGGCCCGGTGATCTGGGTCATGGCCTTCTTGGCCGCCTCCTTCGGGGACAGACCTTCATGCTCCATCAGGTGCTCCACCGCCTCCACCACCACGATGGCGTCGTCCACCACGATGCCGATGGCGAGCACCACGGCGAGCAGCGAGATGGTGTTGGCGGAGAATCCGATGGCGAGCAGGAAGGCGAAGGTGCCCACCAGTGCCACCGGCACCGCCACCAGGGGGATCAGGGTGGCCCGCCAACTGCCGAGGAAGAGGAAGACCACCAGGATGACCAGTAGAAATGCCTCGAAGAGGGTGTGGATGACCTTCTCGATGCTGGCGTTGACGAAGTCCGTGGTGTCGTACATCACCACATAGTCGAGGTCGTCCGGGAAGCGCTCCTTGAGCCGCTCCATCGCCTCCCGAACGCCTTCGGCCACCGCCACCGCGTTAGCCCCCGGGGCCTGATAGATGCCGATGCCGGCGCTGGGCTTGCCGTCGAGCCGGCTGCTGGAGTCCGCGGACTTGGCGGCCAGCTCCACGGTCCCGACGTCGCTCACCCGCACATAGGAGCCGTCCGGATTGGCCCGCACCACGATGCGCTCGAACTCCTTGGTGTCAGTGAGCCGGCCCTTGGTCTGGAGGGTGATCTGGAACTGCCGGTCATCGGTCATCGGCTGGGCACCGATGCGCCCCACCGCGGCCTGGACGTTCTGGCCCCTGATGGCGTCAATGACATCGCTCGGGGTGAGCGAGAGCGCGGTGAGCTTGTCCGAGTCGAGCCAGATCCGCATCGAATAATCCAGCGGCCCGAAGAGCGAGGCCTGGCCCACGCCCTTCACCCGGGCGAGGGTGTCGATGACGTTAATGGTCGCGTAATTGCTCAGGAACAGGCCGTCGTAGGAGCCCTTGGGTGAGATCAGGTTGACGACCTGAAGCAGCGCGCTCGACTTCTTCTGCACCGTGACCCCGGAGCGTTTCACCTCCTCCGGAAGCTGGGCAGTGGCCTGATTGACCCGGGTCTGGACATTGACCGTGTTCAGATCCGGGTCGGTGCCCAGGGCGAATGAGACGGTGAGCGTATAGCTCCCGTCGTTGGCGCTGCTCGACTTCATGTAGAGCATGTTGTCGACGCCGTTGACCTGGGACTCGATGGGCTGGGCCACCGTGGACTCCACCACCGAGGCCGAGGCCCCCGGATAGGCAGTGGTTACCGAGACCTGGGGGGGCACGATGTCCGGGAACTGGGCAACCGGGATCTGGGTAATAGCAATGAGACCCGCCAGCGTCAGCACCACCGAGATGACGATGGAGAGCCGCGGCCGGTCGATAAAGATGTCCGAGATCATGGGTTATCACCCTTGGCTGGCTCCATGGGTGGGGCGACCAGGGTGTCGGCGGGGGTGGCTGAGACGACCTGACCGGGCCGCACCTTCTGGATGCCCGCAGTCACGACCAACTCGCCCTCCTTGAGCCCACTCAACACCACCACATCCGAGCCCTGTATGGGGCCGGTCTCGATACGTCGAATCTGCACCCTCTGCTCCGCATCCAGGACCAGGAGATAGATACCCTGCTGATCGACTTGTTGACTGGCCTGTGGGATCAAAATGGCCGATTCGGGGGCCTCCTCGGCCAGGAGGATGCTGAGGTACTGGCCATCGGAGAGCAGGCCATCCGGGTTGGGAAATACAGCGCGCACCAACAGGGTGTCCGTGCCCACGTTCGTGGTCACATCGATAAAATCAAGTCGGCCCGGCTGGTTGTATAGGGTTCCATCCGGTAATCTTGCCTGCGCAATCAACGGTTTATCCTCTCCTTGATTGCCCGTGCTACGCTGGCGGGCCTCTAGGACCTCGCGCTGGGTTACCGGGAAATAGACATAAATGGGATCCTGGCTGACCAGGGTAGCCAACACACCAGAAGAGGGGCCGACCAGGTTGCCAACCGTCAGGGCCGCCCGGCCGATACGCCCCGCGACCGGGGCCTTGATCTGGGTGTAGTCCAGATTGAGTTGGGCCGCAGCCAGGGCCGCCTGGGCCTGTTCGGCGCTCGCCGCTGCCACCCGATTAGCGGCACGCAGCTTGTCTACCTCCGCCACCGACATGTTCTTCTGCTTGAGAAGTTCCTCCCCGCGGGCATACTGGGCGCGGGCATTCTCCACCTCGGCCTGAGCCTTGGCGAGATCTGCCTGACGCTGCTGGACGATGGCCTGGTATTGCTCCGGCTCGATAAGGAAGAGAACCTCGTCAACCTCCACCTGTTCGCCTTCGGTGAACCGCCTTTCCTTGAGAAAACCCTCGACCCGGGCCCTCAGTTCCACCTTGTCCACCGCGGCGACCCGGCCCACAAAGGTCACTTGCTGTTCGACGGGTTTCATAACCGCCGCCATGACCTCAACACTGGGAGTGGAAGCCACTGTCTCCTGGGGTACTGGCCCATTCTCCTTGCCGCAACCAGTAATCAGGAAGGGAATAGCGATGACAAGCACCTGGGAGAGGGAAGGGAGAACAAGCTTGCTGGGCATGAGGGACTCCGGCGCGGTCTATTTATCCGCTCATTTTTGCATGCCCCCCCGTCCAACGCGAATCTTCATGCCGCTTGACGTACAGCCCGCGCCGGTGCGATGTTTCTCCAGGGGGTAATACTGTCATCCCCCTGACCTTAAGCACATCAATCCCGGAGTGAAAAATGACAATTTCGGAACAGGATGCTGGCCTCATCGAGGTATTGGTAGAGCGGCTGGAACAGCAGCGCCTGCCTCGCGCCCTAGACCTCCTGGCCATGGTCGATCGTGGCGAGCGCCTCAGCGACCTAGACATCTCCTTCCTTGAAGAGGCGCTACAAGATGCCAGCGATGTCAAACCTTTTTTCGACCAGCATCCCGAATGGCAGGACCTGGCAGGTCGCGTGGTGCATCTGTACAAGGAAATCACCACTAAGGCCCTCGAAAATGAGCAGCAGGCAGCCGGCTGATTAATTTCCCAGTTCCTCCCAAGTTGATAGAGGGGACCTAGCGATGAGTGGAAACGGGAGCCATGGCTCTTTCCTCCAAGCGCTCTCGGGTCAGGTACGTGGCTGGCTCGCTGAGCGTCGGAACGCGCGTCAACGGGAACGTGAGAAGGCCAAGGCCCTTGCCGAGGCGATCGAGGAGGTCGTCTCTGGCGTTGAACCCAAACTCCGGGCCTTGAGCGGTTATCAGGGCAAGTTGGGTCCAGAAATTCAGCGCTTCCTTGATTTCGTTACCGACATCATCGCCAAGTTACCCCCCGCCATTGAACTGAGCCGCACCGCTTGGCAACAGAATCCCCAGGTCAACGCCTTCTTCGCAGCCGCCAATGACCTGCCCATTACCCTTTCGCGCGCACCGGAATTGGTTGACTATTTCGAGCAGGAACCCTTGGCCACCCAGGCCTATTGCATCATGACCTCGACCCGTCTTGAACGACAGGTTTTCGGTATCGGCCTCCAGGGCGATATGCTGCAACGGGACCTGGCCCAGACCAGCGTTGGCTTCGTGGAACCCCTCATCTTGGCCCCCTCGCCTTCGGAGACGGCGGTGCGCAAAGAGGCCCTCAACCGCGCCTTGCACCTCTTTATCGGATTTGCCCAGGCGCAAGTCAGCGAGACCCTCGGAAAACGCGAGGCCCTCGAACATGAGCGCCATATCCTGGAGGTTCGCCTGCGCAGCCTGCGCACCCGTTCGCGCGGCCTGGATGCGGATGGCCAGGCTCGAGACGAGATCACAACCGTCGAGCAGAGCCTGGCGGAAAACGCACGCCAAATGGAGTCCCTTGGCGGCCCCCTCATGGGTCTCGATGCCACCCTGGAACAGATCCGGACCCTGTTCGCGAACCCTGAGGAACAGATCCACCTCGCCCATATCCCCTTGCGTCTGGACCGGTTGGGGATCAAGCTGGACGATGAGGAGAATAAGACACCAAGTCCCCTGGTCAACGATCTCTCCCTGATTGAGTTCACCGTCGGGCCACGACGCCGGGTCATCACCTTGGTGCGCTGCCCTCGGGGGGAAATGCTTACCCTGTCGCAACTCGTCGAAAAGGTGGACCCCTTCCTGGCCTCCCAACTCGGCATCCGGGGAATGTGAAATCATCGCATCCTCATCACCTGGCTGCCCTCACGGCCCACGGGCCCAGCATCTGGAAGTGGGCTAACGTGCACCCTGGTAACGTCGCCAAGATCGTCAGCCTCCTTCTGGCACTGGCCCTGTGTCCCATCCAGGCGGGCGAAATCTTAGAAGGGGTCAAATCCCGCGGCCTGCTGCGCTGCGGGGTTAGCGAGGGCATTCCCGGCTTTTCCGAACAAGACCCTGATGGGCGTTGGCGAGGCCTGGATGCCGATTTCTGTCGGGCCGTGGCCGCCGCAGTAATCGGAAACGCCGAAAAGGTCACCTTCGTTCCCCTTTCGGCCTCGGAGCGTTTTCCGGCCCTTCAGGCCCGCAAGATCGACCTCCTGGCTCGCAGTACTACCTGGACCCTGGTCCGGGAGGCGATCATGGGGGTGCAGTTCGCGGCCACCCTCTTTTATGACGGCCAGACCTTCTTGGTACCCGCGGAGTCCGAGGTGCAACGACCTGCCGACCTGGACGGGGCCACCATTTGCGTCCAGAAGGGCACGACAAGCCAGCGCAATCTCCAACCCTACTTCGCGCGTCTTGGGCTGACGATTAAACCCCTGGTGATCGACTCCGCTAAGCAGGCTGCCGAGGCCTTTTTCAAGGGCCGCTGTCAAGCCTACAGCTCCGACAGCGGACAACTCGCAGGGGTCAGAATTCTGGCACCCGAGGGACGCCATGCCTACCGGATCCTACCCGACCTCATCTCCAGCGAGCCCCTGGCCCCAGCGGTTTGGGGGGGGGATCAACAGTGGGCCAGCATGGTCCGTTGGGTCCTGTTTTCCCTCATTCACGCGGAGGCTCTGGGTATCACCCGTAGCCAGGCCAATAACCCGCCATCGGATTATTTCACCTCCCTGCTGAGTTGGGACGAACGAGAGGCGGACTCCCTGGACAAGGCCATGGGGGTACCCAAGGGCTGGGGAAAGCGTGTCATCTCCGCCGTTGGCAACTATGGCGAGCTTTTCGACCGCAACCTGGGGGCAGGCAGCGAGATCGGCTTGGAGCGGGGGCTCAACCGACTTTGGCTCGATGGTGGCCTCATGTACGCACCGCCTTACAGGTAAACGGGCCAGAACATGACCGACCTGCAGATCTACCTGACCATCGGCACCTTTGCCAGCGTCATTCTGGTGATCGCCCTAGATCTGATCGACATGACAGTGGCCGCCCTGTTGGGCCTCTCCGTCCTCGTCCTGACGGGAATCTTCGACCACAACGATCTGATGGATACGGTCCAGATTGCTAATGGCCCCATTGCCCTGCTGTTCGGGGGCATGGTCGTGGCTCGGGTGCTGGCTAAGACCGGGCTCTTTGAACGGATGGGCGCTGTCTTTCTGCGCGCCACCCATGGCAGCGGCAAACGCTTCCTTCTCCTGCTAATCGCCTTGGTCGCACCGATATGCGCCCTCCTGCCCAACGCCACCACCGTCATCCTGGTCGCGCCCGTCATTCTGGGCGTCTGCCGGGCACTGAGGATCGACTTTGTCGGCCCTCTGATTCTCACCGCCCTTATCAGCAATTCGGCTGGTATGCTGACCCTGGTGGGTGATCCGGCCACCTTCCTGGTGGGTAGTTCCATCGGCCTGTCCTTTGGCGACTATCTCCGCAAGGTGAGCCTGGGGGGACTTCTGGCTGTCCTGGCCATCATCCCTCTGCTGCCTCTTCTGATGCGTGACATCTGGCGCCTCCGCCTGGATCTGCCCGATCCGGAACCCCCAAGGCCCTTGGAGCACGCGGGCTTCGGGATCTTCGCCTTAACGGTGCTCCTGATCATGGTCGGGCTCTTCCTGTTTGGCGATAGCCTGCCGAGTTCGGTCCCGCCGCCAGCCGTTGCCATCATCGCGGCCAGCCTGGCCCTGCTGGTCATCTACAGTGCCCGGGTGGAACCCGTGGCCAATGTGCTGCACGACCTGGACTGGAACACCCTGATCTTTCTAGCCGCCATCTTTTCCCTGGTTCAAGCCTTCACCAAGACCGGACTCTTGCAAGGCCTCTCTCTCCAGCTCTACAGCGGGTTTGGCAGCGAAATCACCCTGGTGGCCCTGGTCATGCTGGCGGGTATTGGTTTCCTGTCGAGCCTGTTGGCCAACATCCCCGTCGTGGCCGCCTCTCTCATCATGGCCAAGGGCTATTTGGTGGCCGCCCAGGTCGTTCCTGAGTTTGCCCTGGCCCCCAGCTTCACCGACTGGCCACCCGCAACCCTGCCCCTTTTCATCGCCATGATGTTCGGTGCTACCCTGGGAGGGAATGCCACTCTGATCGGGGCCTCGGCCAACATCATCAGCGTCGGCATCTGCAATAGTCAGGGCCGCCATGTGAACTTCCTGCGCTTCGCCCGCTACGGCGTGCCCATCACCCTTGCCCAGCTTATAATGGCCGCCCTTTATGTCCTGGCCTTGTCCAGCACCCTCGGAGCCGAGCCCCCACCCCCTTTGGCGGAGATAATGCAATGAAACCCATCCTCCCCCGGCTCGTCCGGTCAATCCCAATCCTGACCCTGGCCCTGCTGGCCACGGGCTGTGCCAACACCCCGGGCTCCGGAACCTCCGCCATCCTCGGAAGCGGCACGGATGTCACCGTCAGCGACCCAGGACGCCTGACCCGCAGCGGTTTTCTAAGTGATTACAAACGACTGGCTCCTGTTCCCTGGGCCGATGGCGTTCAGTGCTGGAGCGACCCACAACTGCAAACGGGGACCTATGACAAGGTGCTCATTACCCGCATGAGTGTCAAGCTCAAGGAAGGCCAAGGGGATGGCATCGACCCCACGGACCTCAAGGCCTTGACCGACTATTTCCATCAGGCCCTGGTCAAGGCCCTGTCGTCCAAGATCAAGGTCGTTGACAAAGCAGGGCCAGGCGTCCTGGCCCTGCGCATTGCCTTGACCGATCTGGTGCCGACCAAGGTGGGTGAAAGCACCCTCGGTACCCTGGTTCCTTATGGCTTCGTCGCGGAGATCGGGTCGGGGGCCGCAACTGGCCGGCCCGCCGGGTCCACCCCCTATCTCGGTGAGACGGGAATAGAGATGCAAGTCATCGACGGTGGCACCCAGAAGATCCTCGCCGAATGTCGCGATACCCAGATCGGCCGCAAGTATGCCGCGGATGACAAGAACGGCATCGGTGGTGCCGTCCAGACCTGGACCAGCGGCTATGTGAATTCCTTCCAGACCTGGGCCTACGCCAGAAATGCCTTCGACAAGTGGGCCGCGCTCATTGTCGAGCGTTTGGGCACCCTGCGCGGGGTAAAGCCTCAGAATTGAATGGGAGGCTTCAGGTCAGGCTAAAGCCGACACCGGAGTCATCAATCCGTCTCCCAACCCCGATCGGTTCCCGAATCAGTCTTCTGGGTGATGACCCGGGGTTGGGGTTCGGCCGTCAGGACCTTGATAGGCTTGTCGCGACGACCCAGTCGCGGCAAGTCCTCCCCCCCATTCGCCAGCCGGTCCTGACGGGCGCGCACCCCATAGCCAATGGCCGCCCCACCGGCGGTGGAGAGTGCCAGCACCCCCAGGGAAATCATCTGAGTCATGAGTAACACCAGTCCCGCACCCACGCCACCAGCGATCATGAGACCCGTCTTGGCCTGACTGCCCAGCCGGGCCCTTTGCTGTTGACGTTGAGCCTGGCGCTGGGTGTTTTTGATCTCCCGGTTCTTTTCCTGTTCCGCCCGCACCCGGATCTGTTCCTTTTCCCGTGAGAAGCTGGCCTGGACCTTAGCCAGGGACTCCTTGCGGGCCCCAGCGGCGATGGCATTGAACCAGAGGGCGGCCATGGCCGCGACAGTCGCCCCAAGGGCACCATAGAGGGGCCAGGTTTGGGTCAGGTCGGTCTTAAGGGCTGCATAGACGATCAGCCCCGTGGTGCCCTGTAGGAAGATGATACCAATCAGGAACTTGACAAAACTAGACAGATTCAGCGTCAACATGGCAGTCAGGGCAAGGAATAGAGTAAGGAGGGATGATAACGGATTCCCGGATTGGAGAGACCCACCGGATGCAGGGGAGAGACCCGAGGCCCCCAAGGACCTCCCCTAGATGGACTGCTGGAATCCCCCTGAATTGCCACCTGGATCATCAGAGACTAAAATTCGCCCTCCCTGGCCGGGCGGGCTTGGGGCCGGATGGACGCGACCGCGCCGACGAGCTTCCCCGCCCTTCTTTTCTTACCCACTCAGGCAGTCTCCGCCCCATGGCTATCGAACGCACCTTTTCCATCATCAAGCCCGACGCCGTCGCCAAGAATCACATTGGTGATATCTATCAACGTTTTGAGCAAGGCGGCCTGCGCATCGTCGCGGCGCGTATGTTGCACTTGAGCCGCGAACAGGCCTCAGCCTTCTATGCCGTCCACCAGGCGCGCCCCTTCTTCGGCGAGTTGGTGGATTTCATGACCTCGGGGCCCATCATGGTCCAGGTCCTCGAGGGCGAGAATGCCATTGCCCGTAACCGCGAGCTGATGGGCGCCACCGACCCGGCCAAGGCCGCCCCCGGCACCATCCGTGCCGATTTTGCCCAGGAGGTGACCGAAAACGCCGTCCATGGTTCCGATGGCCCGGATACCGCCGCCATAGAGATCGCCTTCTTTTTCCCCGAGGGCGTCTGCGAGCGCACCCGCTGAGACCAGGACCAACCCTACCGGCGAGGCGTCACCCGCCTCGCCGGCCTTCACTATTAACCTCCGCCTTACCTACCCCCGTGACGCATCCCATCCTGGTATTGGCCTCCACCTCCCCTTACCGCCGTGACCTCTTACAGCGGCTGGGCCTACCCTTCCTGGTTGCAGCCCCAGAGGTGGATGAAGCACGTCAGCCCCATGAGCCCCCGGAGGCTCTGGTGACGCGCCTGGCGGAGGCCAAGGCCCGGGCAGTAGCGGCCGAATACCCACAGGCCCTGATCATCGGCTCGGACCAGGTAGCCTGCGTCGAGGAGGAAATTCTGGGCAAGCCCGGCAATCGGGAAATGGCCCTAGCCCAGCTCACCCAGGCCGTGAACAAGGCCGTGACCTTTCATACTGGCCTGTGCCTCCTGAACAGCGCCACTGGCCGGGCGCAGGTGTGCCAGGAACCCTTCCGGGTCAAGTTCCGCGCCCTCACCCAGGCACAGATCGCGGCCTATGTGGATCGCGAGCAACCCTTTAATTGCGCGGGGAGTTTTAAATCCGAGGGCCTTGGAATCGCCCTATTCGAGCGGCTGGAGGGGGACGACCCCAGCGCCCTCGTTGGCTTGCCACTCATCCGGCTGGTCGCCATGCTGGCGGCCGAGGAACTGGATGTCCTCGACCCTAC
>CAZFZB010000005.1:53527-61030 GCA_964523415.1 uncultured Chromatiaceae bacterium
TTCCAAAAGAGACCGCTGAAGATCTCCTCGCCACCCTTGAGCCTATCGCCCCGCCCCTCCTTGACCACCTTGATAAACTGTTGATGAAGTTGATCCAACTGCCCCTGAAGAAAGGCTCTTTGCGCCTCTGGCATTGGGGAGAAGGGGTCAAGAATGCCCTTATTGGCGCCGGCGGTGAGGAGGCGCCGCTCGATGCCCAGATCCTCCATCGCTTGCTGGAAGCCAAAGGCATCGAGGCGGACCCCAATGGAACCGATCAGGCTGGCCTTATCCACATGAATGGCCTCCGCGGCCACGGCGACATAGTAACCACCCGAGGCGCAGAGATCGGCGACCACGGCATGTACCGGGATATCCGGGTGTTTCTCCCGCAGGCGGCGGACCTCGTCATTGATTTGTCCCGCCTGTACCGGGCTCCCGCCGGGACTGTTGATGCGCAGTATGACGCCCTGGGTATTTTTGTCCTCGTAGGCCTTACCCAAGGACTCGATGACATCCTGGGCACTGGCCTGGGTGCCGGCGGCTATGACCCCCTTGATGTCGATCACGGCGGTATGCTTCTCGGCCAGTGACAGGCGATCGATGAACTTGTCCTGCCAGAGGACACCCAAGAGGATAAAGAGATAGGCAAAGGTCAACAGCTTGAAGAGAATGCCCCAGCGCCGGCTGCGCCTCTGCTCCTGTAAGCTGTCTGTTACTACCCGCTCCAGGAGGGACTGTTCCCAGCCCGCCTCACCTGGCCTTGGCCCCTGAGGCGGGGCCTTCTTCCAAAATCTCAGGTTCATAGCGTCTCATTACTCATGGTCAGGGATGCCGCCAGCAGGGCGACGTCAGTTAGCGGAGTTCACGGGTTTAACAGGTTTGCCGTAGGCCGTCGGTAGGGGCATCAGCAGGGTATGGGCCAGGAAGATCCTGACCTCCAGCTCCCGCATACCGGAACGGCCAAAGGCGAAGGCCGGCAATTCCTCGACCGTCTCGAAATAGGTGCGCAGGGAGGGGAGGTCATCCTCGATATCCTCCTCTCGCCCCATGATGAGGGCGTCATGGCCGATGAAGTGCTCCTGGTCATGGCGGAAGGCAAAGTGGCGCTGGTCCTGGCCGAACACGACGACGGGTAGGGCACCCCCCAGGGCATGATCTATCTTGCCGGCGGTGATCCAGTGGGGCACCACCACGAAGAGGCCCTGACGGTCGAGCAGGCCGCGCGCCTTGAGTTCCTCGCGCAACGGCGCCCACTCCATGGCCTCCAGAGTCGGATCCTTGGCGAGAAGTTTTGGAAACCAGATGCGGCCCAGTCCAGAAGCGGCATGGCCAACGATAAGGAAGACCAGACTGACCAGGACAGCGGCGGAGGCGATCGCCCAACGCCGGGGCCAGCCCTTCCCAGCGGCCCGCGCCAGGTAAGCCCCCAGCACCGGGTACAGCAGCAGCCAGCCTGGCATCTGCCAATGAGGCAGGCCCCGATGACCCCAGAGGGGCACGATGGTGAAGATAAGGAGGGTGGGCAGGGCCAGACAGAGGCAGAACCAGGATCGCTCCGCTCCACGTCCCAGGCGTAGGGCACCCCAGGTGGCAATGACCAGGGGGACGAAGATCCAGGGTAAAATCCACACCATTTGGCCCAGGATATTGGTGAATACCTGATCCACCCGGATGCCTTGGGGCAGCCCCCGTCCCGCCTGAAAGCCGAGGGATACCCAGTGGTGTTGCATATTCCAGACGAGCACTGGGGACACCAGGATGAGGGCGATCAGGGCCCCCACCCAGGGGGCCGGATGCCGCAACCAGGCGCGTCTCGCGGGGACAGAGACCAGATAGATCAGCAGGCCCAGGGCAAACAAGGCGCCATGATATTTCGACAAACCCGCCAGCCCGAGCCACAGGCCCGCGAACATCCAGGTCGACCAGGGCGACGGCGGGTCCCCGGCGGGAAAGAAGCCCCGCGCCAATACCAGGGCAGTGGCTAACAGGAAGAATTGCAGAGGACCATCGGGGACTACCCCTCCACCAGACAGGGTAAAAAAGGCCGACAAATTTAACGCCAGAACCGCCCAGACACCGGCTTGGGCCCCAAACAACTGCCGGGTCAGGGCAAAAAGCAGCCATGAGGAACCGGCAAACAGCAGGACGAAAGGGAGACGCGCCGCACGGCCATCCCCCAGTATCGGCATCAAGACATGGATGAGCCAATAATGGAGGGGCGGATGATCGAAATAGGAGAGGGAGAGATCACGTGCGGTCGCCAAGGTATAGGTTTCGTCAACACCTAGACCGAGGGACGCAGCCAGCATCAGACGAAAGACGAGAAAGGCGCCGATAAGGGCTAGCACCACCCTTTCTGGTCGCTCGAAATCATAGGGATGGGGAGGTGGCATCAGGGTTCAGGAGGGCGAGGCTAATCCCGATTCCGGCTCAGGAGGGTTCGGATAGAGAAGCCCATGAAGCCCATAGGCCAGGAGGGCGACCAGTAACCAGGAGACCAGAATATCGCTCAGAAAGTGACCGCCGGCGGCCAGGCGCGCCCAGGCGACCAGGAGGCTGTATCCCAGGGCCATGCCCAGCCAAAACCGGCTGCGGGGGGCCAATACCAGGGCGACGACGACCCAGTAGCTGGAGCCAGAGGCATGGCCGGAACTGAAGGACCCTCCCTCCTGGTCGGAGGGGATGAAGGCGGGGGTAAAGGTCAGGCCCCCCCCGAAAATCTGGCAATCTACGGGTCGCGCGCGACCCCAATGCTCCTTCAGGATGCCATTCACCAGGAGTCCCGGCCCCAAGGCCAAAACCAGCAGCAGGAAGGCCAGATCCCTTCCCCCCATCCCCAAACCGGGGAGCCAGCCGCGGCGACGGGCCAGCCCCAGGACCACCAGGGCCGGAACTCCAAGGACCAGGAACCAGTAGGTGGAAAGGAATATCAGACGCTCGAACCAGGTCCCTCGGGCCCTAAAGCCGACCCCCGGGGTATAGAAGAGGCTGGAAACAGCGAGATCCAACTGGGGCAGGAGGGTGAAAAGCAGACCGACACCCACTAAGACCAGCCACAGCCAGAGCGGGGCCTTCAGGAACCGGCGATCCGAGCCTGGATAAATCTTAAGAGGAGGAATCGGCGACATAATAGAGGAGCCACCAGCGATGGATAGGTTCGGCACATGGGTCAGGCTGGCCGGGTATGGCCTCCCGCATGCCCTCCTTCAGACAATCATACAGGAGCCTTTGCCGTTGGAGCCGGAAACCAGGGATCATGGGCCGCGGGGGGTCGCGGCTCAATAGCCACCAGCCCCCTGCCCGGGCGATCTCCCCCCGGTCAAGCGGCGGGGTCACCCGGCCTCGCAAATATTCCGAGGCCCGAAAGAGTCCGGGCCATTGGGTAATGGCTAGACCCGGGGCGTAAAACCGGGTCATGGCCACGAGTTGATAGCGGTCGGCGAAGACGGGGCCGGACAGGCCCTCCACCTCCCTGGCCAGGGCCGCGAAGCCATGGGTCTCGTGCAGGATGCGTTGCTGGCTTTCCGGAAGAGGCAGGATGCCGCTCCTGGCGTGGAGAACATAGAGACTGACAAGCAGAACATTGGCCCCCGCCGCACCCAGCAGGGCGCGGTGAAAACCCTGCGCCGCCAGGAGCGCCAGGGGAATCCCCGTCAACAGATAAAGCACTGCCCAATTAGGCTGAACGAGGCTGAAGGACGCCACCACACCAAAAAAGGCTAGGGGCAGGGCCGTCCCGGCGATCAGGATGGCCCGAGCGGGGCGATCGCAAACCAGGGGGCGGGACCTAAGAGGGCCGCGACCCCGCCAGAGCCCCGCGACCAGGGGCAAAAGCATCAGGCCCAGGAAGGCGGCCTGGATGCCCAGGAATTCCAGAACGGCCAGCAAGCGTTCGCCTAGGTTGGCCTGCGCCAGCTCGGAGGTGCGCTGGGGCAAGACCACCCCGACGGCGTCGGTCGGGCTGGCGCCGGTGGAGAAGCCATGACCGAACTGAAAGCGGAAGCTAAGCCAATCGTTTTGGGCGTTCCAAATCAGGTTGGGCCCGAAGCATAACAGTGCCATCAGTGCCCCCAGGTAGGGCCAGGGCGTACGCAGGACCTTGGGGTCCGCCCAGAGCATGGCCCAGAGAAAAACGGGACCAATGAGCGCCATGCCGTATTTGCCGAGCAGGCCCAAGCCCGTGACCAGGCCCGCCGTAACCCAGCGACGGCGATCCTGTCGCAGGGCGGCCAGCCCCTCGTGCAGTGCCAGGGCCCAGGCCAGGGCCAGGGGGGTATCGGGAGTAGCCAGGACACCCGATACCAGACCGGCGAGGCTCGCGCTCGTGACCACCAGGGCCAGAAGCTGCTGCCGGGCATTCAGGCCGCAGAGACGGTAGAAACGGATGAGCACCAGCAGGGTAAGGGTTGCGGCTAGGAGATTCCCGAGCCGTCCCGCCAAGGCCGAGCCAGGGACCAGCCGGGCGCCCAGGGCCAGCAAGGCTACACCGGGGGGGTGGTCGAAATAACCCCAGTCGAGGCTGCGGGCCCAATCGAAATAGTAGGCCTCGTCCTGGGTCACGGGGAGCATCCAGGCCGCCCACAGCCGCCAGAGGCTGATGAAGGCCAAGGCCCACCAAAGCCAACGACGGGCCAGATCCGATTCCTGGATGGGTTGGCCCGCAGGCATGGCGCTCCCCTGTTAGGCTGAAGGTGTCAGGGGGCGGCTGTCCGCCCCAAGTTTCATAGCTTACAATAGATGGGCCTGCGGGTAGCCGCTGGCGCTACCACAGGAACTAGCCGCCATGTACGACCCGCCCTCGGCACGGGGCCTATGCCCGCCGCCTGAACTCGCCATTATCATCCCCACCTTCAACGAGGCCGAAAATGTCGCCGAGATAGTCCGGCGGCTTCGCGCCTGTCTCCAGGATATTTCTTGGGAGATCATCTTCGTCGATGACGATTCCCCGGACGGCACCTCGGACAGAATCCAGGAACTGGCGCACGGGGATATCCGGATCAGGTTGTTGCGGCGCATTGGCCGGCGGGGCCTTTCCTCCGCCTGTATCGAGGGCATGCTGGCGAGCACGGCACCCTTTCTGGCCGTCATCGACGCCGATCTTCAGCATGATGAGACCCGACTGCCCCTGATGCTGGAGCGCATCAAGGCCGGGGACCTCGACCTGGTCGTCGCCAGTCGCTACGTGGCCGGCGGCAGCCTCGGCGACTGGAGCGAGAACCGGCAATCCATGAGCCGTTTTGCCAGCCGCCTGGCCCAGCTCCTGACTCATGCCGACCTCACCGACCCCATGAGCGGCTTCTTCCTGGTGCGGGCCGGTATCCTGGAGACCTGCGTGCATGACCTCAGCGGTATCGGCTACAAGATTCTCTTCGACATCCTGTCCTCGTCACCCCGACCCCTGAAATTCGAGGAAGTCCCCTATGGTTTCCGGCAGCGCCAGGCGGGGGAGAGCAAGCTCGACAATGCCGTCCTCTGGGAATACGGACTTACCCTGCTGCAAAAGCTCATAGGCCCCCGGATACCAGTGCGCTTCATCGCCTTCTCCCTCATAGGGGGCTCCGGCGTGGCGGTCCATCTGGCGGTACTCTGGCTTCTGAACCGCTGGCTGGGGGTCTCCTTCCTCGTGGGCCAATCGGTAGCCGCACTGGTGGCGATGACCACCAACTTCTTCCTCAACAACAGCCTGACCTACCGCGATGTCCGCCTGAGGGGGCGGCAATTGCTCTGGGGCTGGTTCTCCTTTGTCATGGCCTGCGCCGTGGGCGCCATTGCCAATGTCGGTATCGCCACCTACCTCTTCGAGGGCAATTCCGGGTGGATCCTCTCCGCCCTCGCCGGCATCCTGGTAGGCGCGGTCTGGAACTACGCCGTAACGGCGGTCTACACCTGGCGAGGCAAGGCGGGCTGAAGGTTCTGGCGAGCCCGAGGTCAGGTCTCCCCCGCCGCCCAAACCGCTGACAGCAACTCCGCCTGCGCGAGCACCGTCTTGACCGCCTCCGCTTGGAGATCAGGCGGATAGCCGTATTTGTTCAGGATGCGCTTGACCATCACGCGGAACTTGGCGCGGGCGCTTTCCCGCAGCGTCCAGTCAATCGTCACGCTTTTGCGTACCTGCGTGATGAGTTCGGCGGCGATGACCTTGAGCTTCTCGTCACCCATGGCCTTCACGGCGGACTCATTCGCGGCGAGGGCATCGTAGAAGGCGACTTCGTCGTCGGTCAGGCCGAGGGTTTCGCCGCGCTTGGTGGCGGCGTCGAGTTCCTTGGCGAGGCGGATGAGTTCCTCGATCACCTCCATCGTGCTGATGGCGCGGTTGTGGTAGGCGTTGAGGGTCTTCTTCAGCTTCTCGCTGAAGAGCTGGCTCTGCACCAGGTTCCGCTTGGAGCGCACCTTGAGTTCGTCCTTGAGGAGTTTTTCCAGCAACTCAGCGGCGACGTTCTTGTGCTTCAGCCCGCGCACCTCGGCAAGGAAGCCGTCGCTCAGGATGGAAATGTCCGGCTTCGGCAAACCGGCGGCGGTGAAGACGTCGATCACCTGTCCGTCGGTCGTGATGGCCTTGCTCACGAGCTGGCGCACCGCCGCGTCGATCTGGTCAGGTGTCTTGCGATTGCCGTTGCTCTGCTTGTTGAGCGCGGCTTGGAGCGCCTGGAAAAAGGACACGTCGTCGCGGATCGCGGTCGCTTCGTCACTCGCGGCGCAGAGGGCGAAGGCGCGGGAGAGTTCGGTGATGACCTGCACCCACCGCTTCTTGCCGTCGTCCTGCGACAGGATGTGCTCCTGGCCAGCGGGGATGAGGGCGAGGCGCTCGGTGGGCGTGCCGCTGGTCCACTTGTCCCACTGGAAACCGTGCATCAGGTCGCAGGCGATGCCGTGCTTCTCCAGCATCACGGCGATGGCCTGGGCCGTGTCGAAGGTCGGGTTCCCCTGGCCGCCGCTCTCGGTGTAGTTGGCGAGGGCGTGCTTGAGTTGGTCGGCGAGGCCGAGGTAGTCCACGACCAAGTCGCCGGGCTTGTCGCGGAAGACCCGGTTCACCCGGGCTATGGCCTGCATAAGACCGTGGCCCTGCATCGGCTTGTCGGCATACATGGTGTGCAGGCAGGGCGCGTCGAAGCCGGTCAACCACATATCAATGCCATTAATTTAAGCCTCAGCGGCGACGCTTGTAGTTCCGGTGGAAGCCCTGAATCTTTGCGGGTTTCGTCGGTCTTGGGAAAGACCGGTCGGGTCTGACGGCCTCAACGGTCATGGCCATGGCCAGTATCAGTGACGTCAGGAGTTCGGTGGTGCCCGCCCCCACGAGCAGGCGCACCACCGTGTTCTTCATCTTTGACAAAGCGTGGGCGAAGTTGACCCGGTATTTCCGGCGGCGTTGGCGATAGCGCTCCGTGGCGATGGCCTGCGCCACCCAGGCACAGATGGCGGTCAGGTTCAGCGTAAAGAGCTTGGCAAAACTATCCTGGAGCACCACACGCGCCTTGAGACCGGAGAAATTTTCCAGTTCCAAACGGAGCTTGTCGCACT
>CAZFZB010000006.1:0-20935 GCA_964523415.1 uncultured Chromatiaceae bacterium
CCGGGTAGCCATCACTGTCCGGGTTGACGTGAGCGCCGTGGACATGGGGGATCATAGGCACCGGACCTGTGTAGGGCAGCCCGAGGCCCGGATTGACCAGGCTGCTGGGGTCGGGGCGGCAGTCCGTGCGCACGGTACCGTCGGCGCAGGTCAACAGGCCCGGGTTCGCCCAATGCAGGCTCTGGTCCACCGAGCCTGTGACCACATGGGGGAGGAAGGTCCGGTTTGGGCTTCCGGATGGGTATGGCCGGCCAGAGGAGGGATCAATCGACACCAGTTCATTGATCCAGCGAATGTTGGTGGCATGCCCGGAGCTGGTCTCGACCGTGAAGGCCGGGTAGTTAAAGGAGGACTGCGCTGCGGGAACCGGGGCTGTGCCCGCAACCGTGGTTACCCCGGCGACAGTGACACTCGGCGGGATCGGGTCTTCCGCCCGCCCGTAACTCCACACCTTGGTCGCGGGGAAGGCATCGGCGCGGCCGTTCACCGCGTTCCAGATTCCGCCCGGCAGAATCTGCTGTTGGAACTGGCGCTCGGCGATGTTGTACTCGGCTGCGGGACCCTGGTCGTAGGCGGACCCTGGACTCTTCGGCATTTCCGGCGGGATGACCAGCGGGATCACGTACTTGGGGATGGTGGTGGGGTCCAGGGACCCACCTGGTAAGGGCGCTGCCAAGGTGGTGCTCACACCTAGAGAAAGCGGGGCCAGGAGTAGGACGCTCCCTCTCAGAATGGGTACTTTGTATAGATTCATGACTCGGGTCCTCTTCTCGTCGCGCTCGTTATGGATGCGGCTCCGGGGTCACTTGGTGTGGCTGTGGACGCAGCACCTCTGGTCTCCGGATGCGTAGGACCCTGACAGCGTGCCGGTGCTGGGGGTCGTTGCAAGTGACTACGCAATATGAGTGCCATAATGTGCAACATTTGAGACGAGATGGGTCGCCTCCTGGTCGTAACCCTGGTAGGGGGCATTCATTTGGTGGCAGCCTCGGTGGGATAGCAAGAATCTGGCATCTCCCTACCACTTAGCATTTTGTATCTACACAATTTTTATTGAGGATGGATGCAAACCCTAGGCACCAGAGATGGGTAGTCGGGGTGAGGGTAGGTCAGGCTCCCCAGGGATCTTCCGAGGCATCAGGAACCGGCGTAATCAGATCCGGGTAGGGGAGTTATGACAATAGTCCTGACACCTGACACCTGACACCTGACACCTGACATATGTCAGGTTGCGCGCGGGAGGCGCAGATCGAATTCAAATTCCCCTCATGTGGCAGGAGGCCCGCTCTTTATCACCCCTGTGATTGGAAAGGGTGCCGTCCAAGTCTGGTGCCTCTTGGGGGCAAACTAACGGATGCCAGGATGGTTTTCGATCGGCAGTTCCCTAGTTGTTAAGATCCGTCAGATGGGTAACCTCTGTAACGAACAACTCCGACTGCTTTCGATACTCCTCTTGAGAAAAGTCGACGGGCTGGCGTGGCCGTTCGCCCGTTGGGAGATTTGGTGATTGTAGACGTTACGTAAGGGGCGATGGTCTCCTTGAGGTGTTCCCGGGAGCGGGAGCGGAAGCGGCGGGTAGCGAGGACCTCGCCGATGCGGCCGTTGCAGCGCGCGGCGCAGACTCGATCGAAGGGGTGTTTGCCGGTGGGTTCACGCTCCCCGGTCGTGCAGAAACGAACCGTAAACGCCTTGCCATTGTCGGTAAGGACCCTGCTGACTACAAAAAGAGCTTTAGCGATCAGGGGTTCAGAAAGTCCTTGGCGGATTGCGCTGACTTGTCAGCGAGGATCTCCACATACACCCAATGGATAGCCCGATCGATGGCAGCAAACAGATAATGGCAATGCGGCTCGTCCGGCATTTGGGACAGAAATTTCAGGTCTTCATGGACAACAACCTGGCGCGTAGTCCTTTCAGCCCTTGGGGGCCTCTTGGGGGGCGTCCTCGCGTCTGTGCCACTTCCCCCGGTGGCAAGGGACTCCAGTACCTCCCAGGCTAAGGAAAGAGGATAACTTTTCCGTGACACATATCAAACGGGATGGAGCATCTGGGTAATAAACCGTATTGTCAAGTTGACATCATGTGATGTAGGGTCCAATACACTCGCTGCGCGCCAAGGAGAGCGAAGCGAAGGCGCGTAGTCCCCGGAAGGCGTAGGTGCGGGCGTATGGCCGAAGTGGCGAAGGGGCCGATAGGTCCCGAAGCCGCGAAGGCCCTATGCAAGCACATCCGACACGCCGTCGAGCCATTGGTGGGAGCCGTCGCGTAACGCTTCCCCAACGAGGGAAGTGGGGAGCGGTGGCGGACGCAGGGCGGCCGGGGCCTAACGGCTGTCGCGACAAGCGAGGGCGAAAGAGGGACTGGGATGTCCTGTTTCGCATCCTGAGCGTCGCGACACCCCTTGATTGATGGTGTGACCACAAGTCCGATTTCTTTACGAATCCGCTAACGATAACTAGGGCTAGATGCATCAGGCATATAGGAGGTGGACCGAATGCACATTCCCATTGATGTCGAGTCCTTGGTCGAGATGCACGACCAACCCTTCGTCATCATCGACGGGAATAAGCGTATCCTGGTAATCAACCAGGCCTACGCGGAGGCCTTCAACGTCGACCCAAAGAATGTTGTCGGTCGCCGCTGCCATACCCTGTTGTGCCGACAAGGCATGGCGAGTTGCCCCTGTGGTGACCAGGGTCTCAGTTGCCCCTTCCAGAAGGTTTTTGAGGGTCACGCAACCCGCTCCGAGGGGTGCAGGAGTTTCGACATGGAGGGTCGGGAGCATCGCCTGAGCATTCAGGCCTATCCCATCCACACGGGTAGCGGCCAGGTTTATGTCGGGGAGTTGATCCAGAGGGATGCTGCCCGCTTCCACCCGTTTTCCGACAACTCTGGCTATGCAGAGGGAGATTTGGTGGGATCCTCATCCATCTTTATGAAGACGCTGAAACGCCTCCAAATGGCCGGTGGCTCCGATGCCCCTGTGCTGCTGCTAGGGGAGACAGGAACCGGTAAGGAACTGGCTGCTGCATATGTTCACAGGCAGTCGCGGCGGCGGGAAAAACCCTTCCTGACCCTGGATTGCACGGCCTTGACCCAGGACTTGTTCGAGAGTGAGGTTTTCGGTCACGAAAAAGGCGCCTTCACCGGCAGTACTGGTGGAAAGCGTGGCCTTTACGAATTGGCGGACAAGGGGACCCTGTTCCTGGACGAGGTGGGAGAAATGGCCCTACCGTTGCAGGCTAAGCTATTACGTATCCTGGAAACTGGGCAGTTTCGGCGGTTAGGTGGCAATCAGACCCGGCGTGCCGATGTGCGAATCATCTGCGCGACAAATCGGGAATTGCGTGACGTCCCCTGGTTTCGCGCAGACCTCTATTACCGTATTGCTTGTGTTTCGGTGAGGCTGCCTAGGCTTGCCGATCGTCTCGACGACATCCCAGCCTTGGTTAATGCTCTCCTCAAGCGTATCGCCCGGTCCTCTGGCCACACCCTGCGTCTTGATGAGGATGCCCTGCACCAGCTTCAGAACTATTCGTACCCGGGTAACGTCCGTGAACTGCGTAACATCCTCTGGGTGGCTGCCGTGAACAGCGAGGAGGGTCGGATCACCGCCAGGCATATCCGCGAGGCCCTCCCGGAGACCCGCACCGCCTTGGGCCCAGGACACTTGACAGAGGGGGAGGGGCAAGTGGCTGATCGGCCGCAGGAGGACCTGTCGGTTTCGAGGGGTTCCGCTTCGGAATTAGAACGCCTAGCAAGGGTCTTGCGGCGGCACCAGGGTAATCGTCGCTTGGTCGCGGAGGAACTTGCTGTCAGTGAAAGGACCGTCTATCGCAAACTCCGTCGATTCGGGCTAAGTTGAGAAAAGATAGGTCGGCGTTCCGCCCCGGTGCCTGAATTCCGAGCCGCCCTTTGCTATCGCGGACCCGAAGTCCCTGTAGCAGGCTGCCCTGGCCATCTATACTCAAACTTATCGGGCATCCCCGATGCCTCCTGGCGGCTTAGCCAGTGGCTCCTGGAGAACCGAAATGAGCATGAAGTGGATAGGACCGGACAACAATCTCATCCTTGGCGAGGTAGGTTTTTTGGTGCGGCTGCGCCAAGAGATCCAAGGCTGGGATCACATCATGCTGCGTGATACGCCTGCATATACCCACCGTTCGCGGCAACCCCTGCTCGAGGGTTGGTGCGGATCCTTGAATGACCTCTCCACCTACGGCGAGGGCATGGCCAGGGTGGAACGAATCGCACGCAATGGCCGGGCCCTGGTGCGTTCCCTGGAGGGCGATGAACTTGTCGCCGCCCTCGAGGAACTAGGCTTTCCCGAGTTGGCGCCGGATTCCACTTCCGCCTAATGCTAATGAGTCCCAGTAGGCCGGTATCCCTCTCTTAAAATAGTCGATTTAGCCCGTTTAGGGCCGCCACCCGGTAGGCCTCGGCCATGGTCGGGTAGTTGAAGGTGGTGTTGGTGAAGTAGCGCAGGCTATTGGCCTCCCCCTTCTGCGCCATGATGGCCTGGCCGATATGGACGATCTCCGAGGCCTGTTCGCCGAAGCAATGGATGCCAAGGATGGCCAAGGTTTCCCGGTGAAAGAGGATCTTGAGCATGCCGACGGTGTGGCCCGTGATTTGGGCGCGGGCCAGGGTGCTGAAGTTGGCGTGGGCTACCTCGTAGGGGATTTGGGCGGCGGTGAGTTCGCGTTCATTGCGGCCAAGGGAACTGATCTCCGGGACCGTGTAGATACCTGTCGGAAATTCCTCGATCAGGGACCAGTCACACTGGCCCGCGGCGATGTGGGCGCCGACGAAGCGACCCTGATCATAGCTGGCGCTCGCTAGGGCGGGGGGGCCTGCTACGTCGCCAGCGGCGTAGATATGGGGCAGGGCGGTCTGGTAGCTGGCATTGACGTCGAGTTGGCCTCGCCGGTTCGGGGTCAGGCCTATCCCCTCCAGGCCTAGGTCGGAGGTATTCCCACTGCGGCCATTGGCCCAGAGCAGCAGATCGGTTTTGAACTTCTTGCCGGACTGGCAGTGAAGGATGACCCCGTCCTCCGTGGTCTCCACGGCGGCGTAGGTCTCATCGTGGCGGATGACCACGCCCTGCTGACGCAGGTGATAGCTGAGGGCGTCGGTGATTTCGTCGTCGAGGAAGGAGAGGAGCCGGTCACGGGTATCGACCAGGTTTACCTTGACATCGAGATTGGTGAAGATTGACGCATATTCACAGCCAATGACCCCGGCGCCATAGATGGTGATGGACCGCGGGGTATAACCAAGACGCAACACCGAATCACTGTCCAGAATGCGCGGATGGCTGAAGTCGATGTCCGGAGGGTGGTAGGGACGAGAGCCGGTGGCGATGACGAAATGGTTCGCGCCTAGGGTCTCGGCCACACCCTCGGGCCTTGGAACCTGGATATGGTGGTCATCTATGAAGCAGGCCCGCCCTAATATGACCTCCACCCTGTTGCGATGATAGTAGCGGTAGCGGGTTCGCACCTGAGCATCGATGACATGGTCCGCGGCGCGAATGATGTCGGGGAATTCGACTTCCACCTGGTCAAGGGTGTGCTGGAACAAGGGATTACGCCGGTAGTCCGCCAGCATCTGAATGGAGTGACGCAAGGCCTTGCTGGGGATGGTGCCCCAGTGGGTACAGCCACCCCCAACCTTATCGTGGGCCTCGATCACGGCTACCTTCTGGCCTGCCTTACAGAGCTTCATGGCGGCCCCTTCGCCCGCCGGTCCTGTTCCGATGATGATGGTATCGAAGCTTCTTGGCTTCATCTGTACACTTCCTCCATTGTCCAAAATCCCCGCTCGACCCCCAGGGCGTTGTCTGCCCTCCGTGGCCAAGGGCATCGCACCAGGCTCATTTACCACTAGAATCCCCTCGGAGCTGCCCATGCCATCCGTCACCGTCGTTGGTTCCGGCTTTGCCGCCCTGACTGCCGTCCGCGCCCTCCACCAGGCCGGTGGCATTCAGATCAGGGTAGTGAGTCCCAAGGCCGAATTCGTCTATCTGCCCGGTCTCATCTGGATCCCTGCGGGCCTCCGTCGGGCCGAGGATCTGCGCTTGCCCTTGGACACCTGGTTTCGACGGCTGAGGGTCGAGCACCGGGCGGGAGAGGCCCTAGGCCTCAGTGCCGATGGCCGGGTGCTGGAGACCAGCGCTGGCCCCGTGGAGAACGAGGGTATCATCATCGCTTCTGGCGGCCGCTTCATCAAGAAGTTGCCAGGGATCGAATATGCCATTACACCCTGTGAGGGTATTGTGGCCGCCGAGCGGATCCGTGATCGACTTCGAGGGATGAGGGAGGGTGTCATCGCCCTGGGATTCGCCGGGAATCCCCTCGAGCCCCAGGCCATGAGGGGCGGTCCCATTTTTGAGTTCCTCTTTGGCATCGACAGCCAGCTGCGCCAGGAGGGGCGTCGGGGCAAGTTCAAGCTGGTCTTTTTTAGCCCGGCGGACCAGCCGGGGAACCGGCTGGGACCCAAGGCCGTCGCCGGCCTGATGTCGGAGATGCGTAAACGCGACATCGAGACCCACCTCGGTCACAAACTCAAGGGCTTCAGTGAGACCCGAGTGAGCACGGAGGGGGGTAATTTTTTCGCCGACCTGATCATCTTCATGCCCGGAATGACGGGGAACGCCTGGTTTGACAATACGGACCTCCCGAGATCCCCGGGTGGTCTAATCCAGGCAGATAGCCATTGCCGGGTTGCCGGCCTAGAGCGGGTCTATGTCGCAGGCGATTCTGGCAGCTTTCCAGGACCGGACTGGATGCCTAAGCAAGCCCACATGGCGGATCTTCAGGCTAGGGTTGCCGTCAGGAACCTGCTGGCGGAGTTCCAGGGAGAAATGCCCAACGAGACCTTCAAGGTCGAGCTGGTTTGTATTGTCGATGCCCTGGATCGAGGCATGCTGGTTGCCCGTACCGAGAAACACGGCCTGATGCTGCCCTCCAGCCGGGTTTTCCATTGGCTGAAGCGCGCCTTCGAATGGTGGTATCTGCGCCCCTTGCGCTGCAAACGATCCGCAGGATAAGGCCGTTGGGTGCTTTTTCCGGGAAAAAGGCCGGTAGCCGCGCTACCGACCTTCAAGGATAACTCGGCGATACTTTACCCGGCCCCTTGGGTCAGGGCTTAGTAGCGACGGCCCCCACCGGGCCCACCACCGCCACCTGTGCGCTGGGGCCGGTCAGTGCGGGGCTTGGCCTGGTTGACACGCATGTTACGCCCCTTGAGGGGAGTTTCGTTGAGGGCCTTGATGGCGGCATCCGCCTCGGAGTTGTTGGGCATCTCCACGAAGCCAAAGCCCTTGGACTGGCCAGAGAACTTGTCGGTAATCAGGCTGACGCTGGAAATTTCACCAAAAGCCCCAAAGGCCTCGCGTAGTTCGTCCTCGGTGACGCCGTATGAGAGGTTGCCAACGTAAATGTTCATGTCTCTTCTGTCTCGATGGATCTGATGTGTATTGGCAAAAGAAGAACGGTCGAATAATCAATACACAACTTAATCGACGGTTGGATTCCGGGTAGCTTGCGCTAACCCGAGAAGACATAGGGGTCGAGTTCTAGACATCGTGATCAACCCATCTAACTGAGGCTCTGTCCATGCGGACCCTGGCTCCGCTGGCCTTGCCGTTGCGTATTAGGCCCCCTTGGCCCCGTCCGTATCGCTCGAGGGCCTTGAATGGGCCCGGGCTTTGGATTTGGAGGTTCGGAACCCAGGGGTAGAGGCTCGAATCCATGGATAGTATGCAAGGGGATCTGGCGTTTGAGTAAGCGCTGGATGTCCGCCAGCAGCTTATGCTCGTCCGGGCTGACGAGGGACAGGGCGGTACCCTCTGAACCGGCGCGACCCGTGCGGCCTATGCGGTGGATATAGTCCTCGGGTACATTGGGAAGTTCGTAGTTGACCACTTGGGGTAGCTGGTGGATGTCCAGACCCCGGGCGGCGATATCGGTTGCTACCAATGCGCGGACAGCGCCCTGTTTGAATCCCTGAAGGGCACGGGTTCGGGCATTCTGACTCTTGTTGCCGTGGATGGCGGCGGCCTTGATGCCGTCCGCTGTTAATTGGTCGGTCAGCCGGTTGGCGCCATGCTTGGTGCGGGTAAAGACCAGGACCTGTTCCCAGCCGCCGGCATGGATGAGATGGGACAGCAATTCACGCTTGCGGGTCTTGTCCACGGGATGAGCCATTTGCCGCACCAAGGAAGGGGTATCGTTGCGGCGCGCGACCTCGATATAGGTGGGTGAACGCAGCAGGCCCGTAGCGAGATGCTCGATTTCAGGGGAATAGGTGGCTGAAAAGAGCAAGTTTTGCCGGCGGGGTGGCAGAAATTTCAGTACACGGCGAATGTCATGGATAAAGCCCATGTCAAGCATGCGATCGGCCTCGTCCAAGACCAGGACCTCGATGCGTGACAGGTCGATCCTGCCTTGGTCGGCATGGTCGAGTAGGCGACCGGGGGTAGCGACGACCACATCGACGCCGACGCGCAGGCGGTCCACCTGGGGCTGCATGCCGACGCCGCCAAAAATTACGGCGGTTCGCAGGGGTAGGAACTGGCCAAAGGCGCGCACGCTCTCCTCGACTTGGGCCGCCAGTTCACGGGTGGGTGTCAGAACCAGGGCACGGGGATGACGGCCGGTCCTGGGCCTGCCGTGGAGCAACTGGAGCATCGGTAGTGCGAAGGCAGCGGTTTTGCCGGTACCGGTCTGGGCACCGGCCAGGATGTCGTGTCCAGCGAGTACCGCCGGGATGGCCTGGGCCTGAATGGGGGTCGGATCCTGATAACCATGGGCGTCAATTGCCCGTAGCAATTCAGCCCTGAGACCGAGGGAAGAAAAGGTCATGAACACTCCTGAAGCGGATACGCCAGGAGCGGGGCATCCTTGGGAACACCCGATGCCGTCGCGGTGGGACGACCGGAGGAGTAGGGGGGTGGATTGGGGGCCGCCAAGGGAAGGCTGGCCTTTTCCAAGCGAAAATGGGTATACAGTGGAAGTGTGCCTGGGGGTGTTATGGGCGCGAACCGTTTGGCGCAATTACCTGGCGGGGAGTATAACCTAGCGCCGAAATTTGTAAAACGGAGATTAGGGGATGCCTACGGCGCTGCCAAGGCGGATCCTGGGGTGCCGGGGTCCTTGTGACTGGGTCCAAAATCCTGGCAGAGTACGCCAAGGACTGGGTGTGGGAATCTCTTGTTCATGAGGCCTCTGAGTATGCTATACATTGCCAAGATTGACATTTGTCATTTACCGAGCCTCGCCCAGCATCAACCCAGCGCGGTTAAGAACAATGGCCAGGTCACGACGAATTCCAAGCGTCCGCCAGAGGCGCGCCAATAAAGTCAGGCTCAACCTGCGGAGTTATCTACCACCATGAGCGCTTTGATCGAGATGTTTCGCGCCTCGAGCGCGCTGTATGGAGGCAACGCAGCCTTCATTGAAGACCTTTACGAGCGTTACCTCGCCGATCCGGAGAGCGTGGACCTGGCCTGGCGGCAACGCTTCGACATCATGCGCGGTGCAGCTGCGAACGAGGTTCCCCACGGCCCCGTCAAGGAAAATTTTCTGCGCCTGGCACGGGAGAGCCATCTACGGCCTTTGGTTCGCTCCTCGGAGCGATTGGAACCGGCGGCCGCAGAGAAGCAGGCCGCAGTACTGCGGCTCATCAATGCCTATCGTTTTCGCGGTCATCAGGCCGCCGATCTGGACCCCATCCATCTTCGCGAGAAACCGCCGATAGCGGATCTAGACCCAGCCTTCTATCAGTTGGGGGAGGCGGATATGGATCAGACCTTCCACACAGGTTCCCTTTATGCCCCCGACCGAATGCGTCTTGGCGATATTGTTGACCTTCTCCGGGAGATCTACTGCGGCTCCGTGGGCTCTGAGTACATGCACATTACCAGCGTGGAGGAAAAACGTTGGATACAGAAACGGGTGGAGGGGTACCGTGCCAAACCGGAATTGGAGTCAGAGGATCGACGCTGGCTGTTGACCCTGCTGACTGCGGCGGAGGGTCTGGAGCGCTATCTCCATGCCCGTTATGTCGGCCAGAAGCGTTTTTCGCTGGAGGGCGGAGAGGCCCTGATTCCTCTCATTGATGAACTGATTCAGCGGGCCGGGCGCAAGGGTATCAAGGAGGTTGTCATTGGCATGGCCCATCGCGGGCGACTCAATGTTCTCATCAATCTACTCGGAAAACCCCCCAAGACCCTTTTTGACGAATTCGAGGGCCGGGTCCCTCACGTGGGCGATAAGGCTGGAGATGTGAAATATCACTTGGGGTTCTCTAGCGACGTGGAGACCCCTGGCGGGGGCGTCCACCTGGTACTGGGTTTCAATCCCTCCCATCTGGAAATCGTTAATCCCGTCATCGAGGGCTCGGTGCGCGCTCGTCAGCGGCGGCGCCGAGACCGTACCGGTGACCTGGTCCTTCCCCTGCTGATCCACGGTGATTCGGCCTTTGCTGGACAGGGCGTCGTGCCCGAGACCCTGCAACTCTCCCAGACCCGCAGTTACGGCACCGGCGGCACCGTCCATGTTGTGGTCAACAACCAGATCGGCTTTACCACCAGCCATCCCCTGGATGTCCGCTCCACCCCCTATTGCACCGACGTGTCCAAGATGGTCCAGGCCCCCGTTTTCCATGTCAATGGGGATGATCCGGAGGCGGTCATTTTTGTTACACGTATGGCCCTTGATTATCGCAACCAATTCCACAAGGACGTCGTGATCGACCTGATCTGCTATCGACGTCTGGGCCATAACGAGGCAGACGAGCCCGCCGTGACCCAGCCCATGATGTACAAGAAAATTCGTTCCCATGCCACGGCCCGGGAGGTTTATGCACAGCGATTGGCTGACATGGGCGTTTTGGTCAAGGAGGATGCGGAGTCCATGGTCGAGAGGTATCGCAATTCGATTGAACATGGAGTCGTGATGGCCCGTCCCGTCATGTGCGGTCTGGACAACAGCTTTCGGGTATCCTGGCGGGCCTACGCCGGCAAGGGTTGGAATCAGGATGTGGATACGGGATTGCCGCGCGCCACGCTGCAGGATCTCGCCCAGCGACTGTTGCGGTTACCCGAGGGCTTCGAACTGCATCCCAGGGTCAGTAAGATCTGGAACGAGCGGCGCAAGATGGCCAAGGGCGACCAGTTGGCCGACTGGGGATTTTGCGAGAACCTGGCCTACGCGAGTCTGGTTGATGCTGGCTATCCCGTGCGCCTCTCTGGGCAGGACTGTGGTCGCGGGACCTTCTTCCATCGCCATGCCAAGATTCATGACCAACTCACCGGGGAGAGCTACACCCCCTTGCAACACATGGGCGAGCACCAGGGACCCTTCATTGCCATCGACTCCATCCTGTCAGAGGAGGCGGTCTTGGCATATGAATATGGCTATGCCCTGGCAGAACCCAATGACCTCACCCTTTGGGAGGCCCAGTTTGGGGATTTCGCCAATGGTGCCCAGGTGGTGATCGACCAGTTCATTACCTCCGCAGGCACTAAGTGGAATCTGGATTGCGGGCTGGTGATGCTGCTGCCCCATGGTCTGGAGGGGCAGGGGGCCGAACATTCCTCGGCTCGCCTGGAACGGTACCTGCAGCTCTGTGCCGAGGAGAATATTCAGGTCTGCGTTCCAAGTACCCCGGCCCAGATGTTTCATTTGCTGCGCCGCCAGATGGTCCGGAATTACCGTCGGCCCCTGATTGTCATGACGCCTAAGAGCTTGTTGCGCCATCGTCTGGCGACCTCCAATCTGGATGAATTGGAGCATGGCCGCTTTCAGCCCGTGATCGGGGAGACGGATGCCCTGGAACCGGCGGCTGTAAAGCGGGTGATCATGTGTAGTGGTAAGGTCTATTACGACCTGCTGGAGGCCAGGCGCGCGCGGGGTCTGATGGATGTGGCCATCCTCCGTCTCGAGCAGATCTATCCCTTCCCCCGCGATCAGTTCGCTGCCGCCCTGGCCCACTACGCCGGAGCAACCCAATTCATCTGGTGTCAGGAGGAGCCACAAAATCAAGGGGCCTGGGACCAGATCAAACACCGATTTTACCGCCTGCTGGCGGATAACCGACATGTGTGCTATGCCGGAAGAGCCATCTCGGCCGCGCCGGCGGTTGGCCACCGTAACGTCCATGTCGAGCAGCAGGAGCGCCTTATCGACGAGGCCCTCACTGGCCAGCTCAATGAGAAACAAAATCGCAGGATCCCCCTATGACCACCGCTACTGAAATACTTGTACCTGCCCTCCCGGAGTCCGTCGCAGATGCCACCATTCTCGCTTGGCACAAGAAGCCGGGCGACCGGGTCAACAAGGGCGAAAACCTGGTCGACTTGGAGACGGACAAGGTTGTATTGGAGGTGCCAGCTCCCGCTGATGGTCATTTGTCCGAGATTTCCATGGCGGTCGGTGAAGTGGTAACCGCTGCTACCGTTCTGGGTCGCATCGGCGCGGTTGGCATTGGGTCGCTTGGCGGGGCCGAGGTTACCGAGTCGGCCGCCGTCACCAGTACCCCGGCCGGAGCGGCGCAGGCCTCTGGTGTTGTGCTGGCCCCTGCCGCCCGTCGGCTAGTCAAGGAACTGGATCTCGATCCTGCCGGGATCCCTGGCAGCGGCAAGGATGGTCGCATTCACAAGAGCGACGTTGTGGCTCACCTCGATCGGCGCGAGGCCAGTAGCCCCATTGCCACCGATGCCGACTCCGCGGCGCCCTTTACCCAGGCACCGGGCCTGAGCGGGGAGGCAGGTAGGCCTGAGCAGCGGGTACCCATGACGCGCCTGCGCGCTCGTGTCGCTGAACGACTGGTGCAGGCCCAGCAGACGGCCGCCATTCTGACTACCTTTAATGAAGTGGACATGCAGCCCATCATGGAGCTTCGGAACAGGTACAAGGATCAGTTCGAGAAGGTGCATGGGGTGCGTATGGGGTTTATGTCCTTCTTCGTCAAGGGCGCAGTGGAGGCCTTGCGCCGCTTCCCCATCTTGAATGCCTCGGTGGATGGTGCCGACATCATCTACCATGGCTATTACGATATTGGCATCGCTGTCAGCAGCCCCCGCGGCCTGGTGGTCCCCATCCTGCGCAATTGCGATCAACTTACCATGGCTGGTGTGGAGCAGGGCATTAGTGATTTCGGCCGTAAGGCCAAGGACGGCACTCTGAGCTTCGAGGACTTAACGGGTGGCACCTTCTCTATCACCAATGGCGGTGTCTTTGGCTCCCTGCTCTCGACACCCATCCTCAATCCGCCTCAAAGCGCCATTCTCGGGATGCACAAAATTCAGGAGCGCCCCATGGTGGTGCAGGGGCAGATTGTGGCTCGTCCCATGATGTATCTTGCCCTCTCCTACGATCATCGGCTCATCGATGGTCGTGATGCCGTACAGTTCCTTGTAACCATCAAGGAGGTACTGGAAGACCCGTCGCGGCTGCTACTCGGTATCTGATTTTCTCTGGTCGGGGGGTAAGCCCCGCAGTCTCTGCTGAGCGGAACCCCGTCTGGCTGACCGGTGACGGTCATGACAGGGAGATGGCTCGTGGTGATGGGTTCTTGAGGCCAGTGCTCCGGACTTCAAGGACCCTTGGATTTTCAACCCTACTTGCGAACCGAATCGATACCCTTGTGGGGAATGAATAGACCACACCCCATGTTACGGTGAGGTCCCAACCCACTTATCTGGAGCCGGAGGGACTCAGTAGGGGAAAGACCGGCTAGTAAGAGGCTGCGGGTTTGCAGGCCGCCGTCTGGGATGGTCAGGGTAGTGGTTTTTCCGCACAGGGCTTTTCGGACCCCGACATTCAAGTGATGGAGTTCAAGTGCCATGCGCGCGAGGAAGGTCTCCTCGTCCTCACCATCCTGGCATACGACATAACGGGAGAAGAGGGTGGTTTCCTTGCTGAGGGGCCTGAGTTTTGCCTCCCCGATGGTCAGGGGACAGCCAACTATGTCCAAGGTTAGTCCGCGTAGTCCTTGGATCAGGTCATCCAGTCGTTCTCGACGTATTCGTATCGTTAGCTTGGTACGGCGAGAGATAATAAGGTGGCTTCCGGTACCGTGAATGGGCCGTTCCCAACCATTCTGAGATCCAGCGCCATAGATGCTATGCACGCCAGCGTCGACCTCTTTATGAAACCAAGGCAGGGCCTGCATCAGGGCGTGGGATAAGGCGTGGGCATGATCCACCGGTAGCCGCTTGCAGTCGATGGTGAACAGGATATCGACAACATCTGTTGTGGGCTCGCAGTCCTGTTCGCTAGGATCCTCTTGCCAAAACATAGTGTTTATCCGTTAGTTTATCGGCAGGCGCTCGCGCAGTGAATCACGGTCAAACCACCATTCTTCCTGCACTAAGACATCTACCACGTTGCGCAGACGAACCAGGAATTTCTCGGGTTGGTTCAGTTCAAGCTTTTCCATCCAGTAATCAAAGCTCTCCTGGCTATCAACACCCCCATGACGGCGAGCTACCTGCCCGAGGATCTGACTGGCGAAGAACATCAGGTTCTCCCTCTGGGTACCTTCGGCCCGCATGTCGGCGAGGAAGAGAGCGGTCGTTGCGGCAACGGCAGCCCCATCAGCGTCGTCAGGGGTCTCTTCGACGATATGGGTCAATAGTTCCACAGAAAGGTCGGGGTCTATTGGATAGGTGACGGCTAGCCAGATTCCCTGACCCAGGGCGGCCAGTGATTGGGGCTGATCGGCTTGGAAAAGGACATCGCAGGCATCGGCGGCGGATTCGAAGTCCTCATGGGCAATGAAGACGTCGAGCACTTCCCGGCCAAGGTGCCATGCCTCCTGGCCACGTTCCAGTCCAACTAGGGCACGGGCTATCTGCAGGTGGGTATCGGCGATCTCGACCTCGGTGGCATGGGTGCGCTTAAGGTCAGCGAGCCTTTCACGGAGTGCCTCTAGGTGAGACTCAAGGGCTGCCTGTTCGGCACCCCGGTTGAGGTTGACATGCGCCGGCTGCTGGCTGCTAATTTCCAAGGTTTTGAGGTCCATGGCAAAGTCCCAATGGCATTGTCGGTCTAGCGGATCAAGCCACTAAAAATGGCCTCAAGCCGATCCTCCCAGTTATCGGGGGTATCTGGATAGGGGGGCTTGAGATCGATACGAAAAAAGCGCTCCCCGTTGCGGGCAATTTCCCGAATGATGGGGGCGAGATCATCGAAGGAGTCGATCTCCTTGTGGGCCAAAAGAATGTCGCTGAGTTTCAACATGCGTCTTAGTTTCCGCTAGGTTCCAGGTCTGGGCACGGATATGCAGCCATCGCAAAGGAATACAACGGGGCATCAACCCCTGAAAATCCCATAGGGGTTGTAGCAATAGAGGGAAGGGCAGGTGGGACGGTACCTTGGTACCCGGGCACGTCCAAACAAATAAGCATAAGGTTATATTATCGAGCATTGACCGGGTGTGGGTAATGCCGTAAAATTCCTGATAAATCCGGGCTTACCCGCCTGGTTTCAAGAGGATACGAGTACCTTGTGGGGTGGCGTCGGTAGCGGGGCCATAGCATTGACCCCGTCTATCCCGCAAGAGATAGAAGTTCGGTCAGATTATCTCCCCCTCAGTGGAATAGCCTTAAGCTGGAGCCAGGGGTATATTAGAGCGCGACCAAGCACATACCCACCCGGAGCAAGCGGCAGATCCATTAGGCACGGCGGTTGTTATCAGCCGTTGTTAAGATCCGAATTAGGGTGTCTCGCAGCCTTTATCAAGCCGCGAGACCACGACAATTAAGGCTTCCACTTACTCAAATTGAGATAGACAGGAGAGACAGCGCAATGGCTATCGAAAAGCACAATACTCCGATGCTCGACCAGTTGCAGAGCGGCCCTTGGCCGAGCTTCATCACCGGCATCAAGCGTCTCCGAGACGAGCATCCGGAACCGCGCATCAACGAGGTCACGAACGACCTGCTTGGCCAGCTCGAGCACTCCTACGAAACACGCAAGGGTTACTGGAAGGGCGGTACCGTTTCCGTCTATGGCTATGGCGGTGGCATCATTCCCCGTTTCTCCGAGGTGGGTAAGGCCTTCCCTAAGTCCAAGGAGTTTCATACTCTGCGTGTCCAGCCCCCTGCCGGCAACCATTATTCCACTGCTATGCTGCGGCAGCTTGCCGATAGCTGGGAGAAATACGGCTCGGGCCTGGTCACCTTCCATGGCCAGACCGGTAACATCATGTTCATTGGCACCGATACCGCCAATACCCAGCACTTTTTCGATGAAATCAACGAGTATGGCTGGGATCTTGGTGGCGCCGGCCCTTGTGTGCGTACCGCTATGTCCTGTGTGGGTTCGGCCCGTTGCGAGATGTCCTGCGTCAACGAACTCAAGGCTCATCGCATGTTGGTCAACAATTTCGTCGACGATGTCCACCGTCCTGCCCTGCCGTACAAGTTCAAGTTCAAGGTCTCGGGTTGTGGCAATGACTGTCAAAATGCCATCGAACGTGCCGACTTCGCTGTCATCGGCACCTGGCGTGACGACATGAAGGTCGACCAGGATGAGGTCAAAAAGTACGTCGCCGATAAGGGTCGCCAATACTACATCGACAACGTTATCACGCGCTGCCCAACCAAGGCCCTGTCCCTCAAGGATGACGATACCCTGGCGGTGAATAATCGCGACTGCGTGCGCTGCATGCATTGCCTGAACGTCATGCCCAAGGCCCTGCATCCTGGTGACGATAAAGGTGTCACCATCCTAATTGGCGGCAAGCGTACCCTGAAGATCGGTGATCTTATGGGCACCGTTCTAGTGCCATTCAAGAAGCTCGAGACCGAGGAAGACTGGGAATCCATGGTCGATTTGGGGGCCACCATCATCGACTTTTGGGCTGAGAATGGTCTGGAGCATGAGCGCTGTGGCGAGATGATCGAGCGCATCGGTCTGGCCAACTTCCTCGAAGGTATTGGTATCGAGCCGGATCCCAATATGCTCAGCCACCCGCGCCAAAGTTCTTACATCCGTATGGATGGTTGGGATGAGGCCGCAGAGGCCTGGTTCGAGCGCAAGGCCGAGGCCGGCTAGCACCTGATCGCGTGGTCGGCGCCCCTCGGGGTGTCGACTCACCCAGAACCGTTTCAAGACCTAATCAGCTTTCTAGGAGGAAAGGCGATGGCAGTAGCCGACATGCGTGAGCCTATCGAAACCGGGTGTCCCGATCCCTGGCAATACATGCATCCCGTGATGCGTAAGAATTTTGGTATGTGGAAGTACCATGAGCACCCCCGCCCTGGCGTATTGCGCCATGTGGCCTACAGTGGTGACGAGATCTGGACTGTGAAGGTGGGTACTCAGCGTATCTTGGACCTCTTCACCCTGCGTAAGCTTTGTGATATTGGCGAGCAATTTGGTGATGGATTTGTCCATTTCACCCTGCGCTCGAATCTGGAGTATATGGTGGCCGATGCGTCCAAGGTAGAGCCTCTTATCAAGGCTGTCCAGGATGCAGGCTTCATCGTTGGCGGTACCCAGAACTCGGTAGCCATGATTTCTCACACTCAGGGCTGGCTGCATTGTGATATCCCTGGTACCGATGCCTCTGGTGTGGTGAAGTCCATGATGGACGAGCTCATTGACGAGTTTCGCAACACTAACATGCCGAACCGGGTACATATCACCACCTCCTGCTGCCAGATCAACTGCGGTGGGCAAGGTGATATCGCCATCAATATCCAGCATACCAAGCCGCCTAAGATCAACCACGACTTGGTGGCCAATGTCTGCGAGCGCCCCTCCGTTGTAGCAAGGTGCCCCGTGGCCGCAATTCGCCCGGCTATCGTCAATGGCAAACCCTCTCTGGAAGTGGACGAGCGCAAGTGTATCTGCTGCGGTGCCTGTTTCCCGCCTTGCCCCCCCATGCAGATCAACGATGCCGAGCACTCCAAGTTGGCGATCTGGGTTGGTGGCAATCATTCAAATGCCCGCGGTAAGCCCACCTTCCAGAAGTTGGTGGCTGCCGGTATCCCCAACAACCCCCCGCGCTGGCCTGAGGCGACTGCTATCGTCAAGCGCATCCTCAAAGCCTACAAGGAAGGTGCCCAAGATTGGGAGCGTGTCAACGAGTGGATCGAGCGCATAGGCTGGCCGCGCTTCTTCGAGGAGGTCGAGTTGCCCTTCACCAAGTATCACATCGATACCTGGCGCGGCGCACGGGCGAGCTTCAACGCCTCCAACTACATCCGGTTCTAGGGATAAGGCCCTCCAGCTCAAGGGGCTGGGGGCCGCATCAGATCGAGGTCGCAATGAAGTTTGCAATTCAGGTCAACGAAGGACCCTACCAACACCAAGCGTCCGACTCCGCTTACTTCTTTACCAAAAGTGTGTTGGAGAAGGGGCATGAGGTCTTTCGGGTCTTTTTCTATCACGATGGGGTCAACAACGCGACGCGACTGACGACTCCGCCCCAAGATGACCGCCATGTAGTCAACCGTTGGGCGGATTTGGCTGAAAAATACGATCTGGATATGGTCGTTTGCGTTGCCGCTGCCCAACGTCGGGGGATCGTGGACGATGGTGAGGCCCAGCGAAACCGTAAGGATGCCACCAACATTCATCCCAGGTTCCGCATTTCCGGGCTCGGGCAATTGGTCGAGGCAGCCATCCAGTCGGATCGCCTCGTCGTCTTTGGTGACTAATAGGGGAAAGCGTAATGTCAGAAGTCGTGAAGAAATTCATGTACCTCAACCGCAGGGCCCCCTATGGCACCATCTATGCCTGGGAGTCCTTGGAAGTGGTATTGATCGGGGCGGCCTTCGATCAGGAAGTCAATCTCATGTTCGTCGATGACGGCGTCTTTCAATTGGTCAAGGGCCAGGACACCGCAGAAATCGGCATGAAAAACTTTTCGCCCACCTACCGCACGCTGGGTGATTACGAAGTCAAAAACATTTTTGTGGATGCGGATTCCCTCGCTGCCCGTGGCCTGACTCAGGACGATCTCGTTGCGATCGCCTACGAGGACATGGATACGGAAGAGGAGATCGAAAACATCGTCGAGGTGGTGGACGCCGCCCGTGTTACTGAACTCATGGATGAATCCGACGTGATCTTCAGCTTCTAAGGAGGGTTTCCATGAGTATCTTGCACACTGTCAACAAGTCCCCCTTCGAGCGCAACTCTCTGGAGTCTTGCCTCAAGTTTGCCTCTGAAGGGTCCTCCCTCCTCCTCATGGAGGACGGTGTATATGCGGCCTTGGCAGGTTCGAGCGCCGAGTCCCAGCTCAAGGCTGGTCTCGGCAAGGTATCGGTCTACGTCCTTGGCCCGGACATCAAGGCCCGCGGCTTTCAAGAGGATCGTCTGATCGAGGGTGTCAAAATCGTTGACTATGCCGGTTTCGTAGATCTGGCGGTGGAAAACGACAAAGTTCAGGCCTGGTTGTAAACCCTGTTTAGTGACCAATCGAGGAGATTTCTCATCATGCCCATCGTAGTCGACGGTAAAACCTTAGAGACCGACGAAGAAGGTTATCTTGCCAACATCAATGACTGGGTTCCCGGCGTTGCGGGTGTTATGGCCAAGGAGGATGACTTGGCACTGACCGACGAGCACTGGGACATCATCAACTTCCTGCGTGAATACTACGAGGAATATCAGATCGCGCCCGCCGTACGGGTTTTGACCAAGGCCGTCGGCAAGAAGTTAGGCAAGGACAAGGGTACCAGCAAGTACCTCTATGGCCTGTTCCCCTATGGCCCATCCAAGCAAGCTTGCCGCTACGCTGGACTGCCGAAGCCCACCGGTTGCGTCTGAGCTCCGGCCAACCTCACAAGGCTGCAAAGGTTCTTAGGTCAGATCTTAGGTGGGCCTGAGAACCTTAGCGAAGCAGAGAAATTTGACTCTGTCATACCCGGTTTGGGTATAGGCGGCAGAAAGAGACAAGCAGGCCAGGGGCGCAGATCAGTCCCGTGGCTCCGACGGATTAACCTTAGGTAGCGGTAGCATGTCGTTCCTGACACTCGTATACGCCTCGCTGTTCTACTTTGCCACCTTGGTGCTCCTAGCAGGCCTGGCAAATAAGATCTTGCAGTATGCACGTACTCCCGCACCACTCAAGATCCCTACGACCCCGGCCCCAGTCACCAGACGCGGGGTATTTTTTCGCATCGTTCGTGAAATTGTGCTCTTCGAGAGCCTTTTCAAGGGCAATAAGTGGACCTGGATCTTCGGTTGGATGTTTCACTTCGGCCTCTTCCTGGTCACCTTGCGTCACCTCCGTTACTTCATAGATCCAGTCTGGTTACCCATTCAATTAATCCAACCCTTCGGGATCTACGGGGGGATTGCGATGGTTGTTGGTCTGGCTGGACTCTGGTCGAGGCGATTTCTGGTGGATCGCGTTCGTTATATTACCGGTCCCTCGGACCATCTGATACTTGCCCTCCTGGTTGGCATCGGCTTGACCGGATTGGGGATGAGCTTCGCCATCCACGTTGACGTCATTGCGGTCAAGCAGTTTTTCCTGGGGCTGATGCGACTTCAGGTTCAGCCCCTACCCGCAGATCCATTGCTGCTATTGCACCTGCTGCTGGTTGTCATTCTCATGATCGTCTTCCCTTTCAGTAAGTTGCTTCATGCACCCGGACTCCTTTTCAGTCCGTCGCGCAATCAAGTCGATAACCCGCGGGAGCAAAGACATCTGGCGCCCTGGGCCAAGCGGCTCGAACTTTAAGTTGGACTGGAAGGGCGCATCGGGCAGTGCCCGAACCCTGATCAAAGGCAAGACAAGACACGATACGCGGATGAGGTCGAATCATGGCTAAGGTTAAACTGGAGGTATCCGAGCTCCAGCCCTATCTCGAAATCCCGGCCGTCACGCCAGGGGTTATGGCTCATTCGCGGCCCTTCGTGGCTAAGCCGGAGCATCAGGAGCCCTTGGGCTTCCCAGGGGAGTT
>CAZFZB010000006.1:21035-48532 GCA_964523415.1 uncultured Chromatiaceae bacterium
TTTTGCCCCTATGGGATCGATACGGCAGAAATCTCCATGGCCGCGCGGGAGATCATGGATCACATCGGTGTTGGCCAAAAATACTGCAACGAGATCATTGCCAAGGTCTACAAGATCGGAAACAACCTTGGCCTCCCGGGCCCCGCCCTCCGAGACACCCTCGAAGGGTTGGAAGAAGACGTTTTCGATGACACCGGTGTCCGGGTTCGCTATCCCATCGACAAGGTCGGCGCTGACATCCTGTTGGTTACGCCGTCGGCCGACTTTTTTGCTGAGCCGCATGTAGACGGTCTGGTCGGCTACGGTAAGGTCTTTCACGAGGCCGGCGTATCCTGGACCCTTAGCACAGTTGCCTCCGAGGCGGCAAACTTCGGCATGTTTATAGGCTCTTACGAGAACATGCGTAGGATTTCGCTGCGTATTCGTGAGGCGGCTATCGCGCTCAAGGTTAAAAGAATCGTTTTCGGAGAATGTGGCCACGCCTGGCGCGTCGCCTACAGCTTCCTCAATACGCTTGCAGGCCCTTGGGACTTCCTTGATCCAGATTATCCGGTACCACAGCACATATGCGAGTTCACATATGACTTGCTTCAGAAAGGGAAGCTGAATCTGGACAAGACACAAAATGACGACATGGTGTTGACCTTTCACGATTCCTGCAATGTGGCTCGCGCCAGCAGGATGGGCCCGGAACCGGGGGGTCAGTTCGATATTCCCCGCGCTGTCATAAAGGCCGTTTGCAACCATTATCACGATATGGATGAGGACACCATTCGCGAACGCACCTTCTGTTGCGGTGGTGGTGGTGGTCTCCTGACAGATGACCTCATGGAGTTGCGGGTGAAAGGCGCATTTCCACGTATGACGGCCCTAAACAATGTAATACAGGAGAAGGGCGTCACTCATATGGCCGCCATTTGCGCCATTTGTAAGAGTCAGTTCACTAAGGTACTGCCTTATTACGGCATGGAGATGGAGCAGATCGTCAGTGTCCACCAATTGGTTTCCAACGCCATCATCCTGACCCCAGGGGAGGATGATGACCTTGACGAGGATGAAGATGAGTCCGAGGACGACGAGGACTGATCTACGGTTGAAATTTGCGCCGGTGCGACCAGTACCCCGCCGGCAATCGGATCATTAAACGGGTTCCCACTGGTAGGAGAAGAACACATGGCGACTTCCAGCGACGAAATTAAGACCAAGGTTACCTGGCGGCGGTTTCAGGATGGTAAAAGCGATTGGGCCAATCTGACCCAGAAGATCTTTGTTCAGGACACCAGCTATAAGTGTCCCACCTATGTACACAAAACGCCCCCCTGCCAAGGTTCTTGCCCATCAGGGGAGGACATTCGGGGTTGGCTCGCCATCGTTCGCCAGCAGGAGAAGCCCCCGGTTGGGGTAGAGTGGCAAGAGTATGCCTTCCGTCGTTCCACTGATGCGAATCCCTTCCCCTCCATGATGGGTCGAGTTTGCCCAGCGCCTTGCCAGGATGGCTGTAACCGTAATGAACTGGAAGACTTTGTCGGTATCAACTCCGTAGAGCAGTATATTGGTGATACCGCTATCGCCAATGGCTATGGCTTCACTCCCGGAACCGACACGGGCAGAAAGGTTGCGATTGTTGGTGGTGGCCCGGCTGGTCTGGCGGCAGCCTATCAATTGCGCCGCAAGGGCCATAGCTGCACCATCCTCGAAGCGAATCAAGGCCTCGGCGGTATGTTTAAGTATGGCATTCCGGGGTATCGGGTTCCGCGCGACAAACTGGATGCCGAGATTCAACGCATCCTCGATATGGGCCAGATCGAGGTCAGGTTAGGCGTTCGGGTTGGTAAGGACATCACCATTGAGCAGTTGGAGAAGGATTACGATGCCATTCTCTGGGCTATTGGTTGCCAGAGTGGCCGCGGTCTGCCCTTGGAAGGCTGGGCTGGAACACCCAACTGCGTCTCTGGTGTCGCCTTTCTGAAGGCCTTCAACGAAGGTCGCATGAAGGTCACTGCCGACAAAGTGGTATGCGTGGGCGGTGGCGACACCTCTGTCGATGTCGTCTCGGTGGCTCGACGTATCGGACATATCCAGCACGCCAAGCCGTCCGACTTACCCGAGACCGTCATTCACGATGGTTATGTCGCCCATGACGCTGCCGTTACCGCGGCTGCTCAGGGGGCGGATGTGACCCTGACCTCCCTCTTCACGAGGGATAAGATGATGGCCGCCGAGCACGAAGTTCACGATGCCCTGACTGAGGGCGTAACCATCCTGGATGGCGTCATGCCCCTCGCCCTCATCAAGAATTCGGAAGGCCGTGCCACTGGACTCAAGGTCTGTGATTGCACGATGGACGGTATGAGGCCCATTCCCGTCGAGGGTACCGAGCGTGTGCTCGAGGCCGATCTTATCGTTGCTGCCATTGGTCAGGGGGGTGATCTCACCGGGTTGGAAGCCATGGATAATGGCCGCGGCCTCATCAATGCGGATAAGTTCCACCAGGTGCCCAACCGGCCCGGTCATTTCGTCGCTGGCGACATCATTCGTCCCCACTTGTTGACTACCGCCATCGGCCAGGCCTCGGTAGCCGCCGACTCCATCGATGAATATCTCAAGCAGGAGGAGTTTAGTCGCCGTCCCAAGGTTGATGTTCACCACTTTGATCTGCTTCGCAAGATGGAAGAGGCACATTTGGCACCCGAGAGATTCGATCCAAGTGAGCGCGGGGACATGCGTGGCACCTCCGCAGGTAACTGGGCCATCCATAATTATGAGGATCGATCCAATGCCGAGGTCATCCCACACAATGAACTCTTCCTTGGTCACTTTGGCTACCACGCCCGCAACCTGCGCAAGGAAGAGGTCCCGACCGCTGAAGAAGTCTTGGGCCACTTCCAGGAGCGCATCATCGGGCTGTCGGATACCGAGGTCGTGGATGAGGCAAAGCGTTGCATGAGTTGTGGCATGTGTTTCGAATGCGACAATTGCGTGATTTTTTGCCCGCAGGATGCGGTCTATCGGGTCAAGAAGGGTGAGAACACGACCGGACGCTATGTGGATACCGACTATTCGCGGTGTATTGGCTGTCATATTTGCGCCGATGTTTGTCCCACGGGCTACATCAAGATGGGACTCGGCGAATAATCACTCGGGAGAGGACGATGGCGAATGCCCTGCTCAGAGGCAGTTTCATCTCCCTAGGCCTGGCTGGGGCCTTACTGGCCCTAGGGGTTCAGGCCGCCGGAGATAACTTCGTGGTGGAGGGATCACGAGCCGCGAGTGAGAAAAACTGCGTGGAAGCGACGGAATTTATGCGTAGGAATCACATGGAAGTGATCAAGCATCAGCGGGATGAGACGGTACATGGCGGGATCCGCTCGACGAAACATAGCCTAGCGGGTTGCATTGCCTGTCATGGAGCCAAGGGGCCTTCAGGGGAACCGGTGCCGGTCAATGACCATCACCAGTTTTGTGCTACCTGCCACGAGTTCGCGGCTGTGCAACTCAATTGTTTCGAGTGCCATGCCACGGTTCCGACCTCATCCAAGTCGGATGCAGGCAAACGCTTGGGTCTCGGCGGACCGGCACTTGGAACTGGAATACCGTCTGGGCCATCCCAGGCGGCCCCGCGCTGAGAAGGGAGAGTGACGATGATTAATCCCGGCGAAGAGATCGACCATGGCCGTCGAGGTTTCCTTGGCTTAGCGGCGGGCGTGGCGACCATTACCCTGGCCCCGGGGGTTCTGTTACATACGATCGCTGCCGCCCAGCCCCGTGCCGAGCGAGTCACGGATGATGCCCGCTACGGGATGCTGATTGATACGACCCGCTGTGCGGAGGGCTGTACAGCCTGTGTAAGCGCATGCAACCGTGAAAATGGGCTTGATCTGCAGCAGATGCCGGCAGGGATGGATCCTGAGAAATGGGATCACCAGGAGGCGCGCTGGATACGTAAGGTCAAACTTGAGGATAACCTGACGGGGCGGGTCACGAACCTACCCATGATGTGCCAGCATTGCGAGCACCCACCTTGTGTGGACGTCTGTCCAACAGGGGCCTCCTTCAAGCGAGCCGACGGTATCGTCTTGGTCGATCGTCACCTTTGCATTGGTTGCCGCTATTGCATGATGGCCTGTCCTTATAAGGCAAGGTCCTTCATTCATGCCCCGGTGGAGGTGAAACTGACCCTGGCACCGCGAGGCAAGGGCTGTGTAGAGAGTTGTAACCTCTGCGTTCACCGCCGAGATAACGGTCAGGATTCTACCGCCTGTGCGGATGCCTGTGCTGCCGAAGGACACAACGCCATCATTTTTGGCGACCTCAAGAACCCGGAAAGTAAGTTGAGCAAGGCACTGGTTGCCATGCCCAGCCGTCAGATCCGCGAGAACCTTGCCCTGAATACGGGCGTCCGCTATTCGGGCGTGTGACGCCGGGGATGATGCAGACATGAAGAGAATCGTCTATCGCGAATGGCGTCTGGCACCTCAGCGCTACTGGGCCCTGCTCGCCATACTTGCCGTCGTCGCTGCCATTGGTGGCTTGGCCTTTTTATACATGGAGCATCAAGGCCATTGGGTGACGGGCATGACCAATGAGGTGGTGTGGGGCATGCCCCATATATTCGCAATATTCCTGATCGTAGCAGCCTCCGGCGCCCTGAACATCGCCAGTATTGGCACTGTCTTCGGAAAATCCACTTACCAGCCCTTGGGCCGTTTCTCTGGCCTGCTCGCGGTCGCATTACTTGTTGGCGGGCTCATGGTGTTGGTCCTAGATCTAGGCCGCCCTGATCGTCTGATCGTGGCGATGACCAGCTACAACTTCCGATCTATTTTTGCCTGGAACGTCATTCTCTATTCGGGTTTTGTAGCCATTGTCATCGCCTACCTGGTGACCATGGTGGACCGCGCCCTGAAAGGGTACTACAAGGGCATCGGTACCTTTGCCTTTGTTTGGCGTTTGCTCCTGACCACGGGTACTGGGTCTATCTTTGGTTTCATCGTTGCCCGTCAGGCATACGATACTGCCGTGCTGGCACCCATGTTCATCGTTATGTCCTTCCTCTATGGACTGGCGATCTTCATGTTGCTCCTCATGTTTGCCTATTCCCAGGACGACCGCCCAATCGGACCCTATATTCTCAGACGTCTCAAGGGCCTCATGGGGATCTTTATCGCCGGTGTTATGCTCCTGGTTCTCATTTATTTCCTGACGAAACTCTATGGAGCCAAGAACTACGCTCTGGTGTCCTTTTATCTGGTTAGCGGCGGCCGCTATACCCTTGCATTTTGGTTGGGGTGGGTGATTTTGGGCCTGTTGGCACCCTTTGGTATTATTTTCCACCCAGTCCTAGGTCATGACAGACGCTGGATCGCCGCAGCCTGCACCATGGTAGTTCTCGGTGGGATGGCGAGCATCTATGTGATCGTCATCGGCGGTCAGGCCTTCCCCATGGCCATTTTCCCTGGCAAGACCATTCTGGAATCAGGTTTCCACGATGGCGTAGGCGGACAGATTGCCAACTATGTCCCCAGCATACCGGAATTTCTACTGGGTATGGGGGGCGTAGCGGTGACGATGATCATCACCGCTATCGGTATTCGGACCTTGCAATTCCTGCCAGAATCCTTGGCGGACAAGGACGTGGATCCCCACGCGATGGTCAAGGCCTAATCTGAGAGACCCGTTCGCGTCCTGATTTATCGAGTCCGCGGTCGGGGATGAGGCGTTAGGCCTCATCCCCGTGTTTCTCCCCGGTACCCGAAAATCCATCACCATGTCCCGCTTCTACCTTTCCGCGACTCATAAGTCCTCAGGAAAAACGACCTGCGCCATCGGCTTGTGTCGTGAGTTTTCTCGTCGGGGCATCAGGGTGCAACCCTTCAAAAAGGGACCAGACTACATCGACCCTCTTTGGCTAGGTCAGGCGGCGGGCCGCCCTTGCCTAAACCTGGATTACAACACCATGGGGGAGGCAGAGATCGTCGGGACCATGGCAAGGGCCATGAATGGGGCGGATCTGGGTCTTGTCGAGGGCAATGTCGGGCTGTTTGATACCACGGACCTGCTCGGTAGCCATAGCAACGCGGAGTTAGCCAAGCTATTAAACAGCCCCCTGGTGCTGTTAGTGGATGTTCAGGGGATGTCACGTGGATTGGCCCCCCTGCTGCTCGGTTACCAGGCCTTTGATCCCGACTTGACCATTGCCGGAATTATCCTCAACAAGGTGGGTGGTAATCGCCATGAGGGCAATTTGCGCAAGGTTGTCGAGCACTACACAGATCTGCCCCTGCTGGGTGCCATCCATCGTGAATCGCGACCCTGGATAGATGAACGCCATTTGGGCTTGATGCCCAGTAACGAAAGTCGGGAGGCCGAGGCCCAGATTGAGGGGATCCGCAGCATGATTGCGGATCAGGTGGACCTGGAGGCACTGATGCGTATCAGTGCCTTGGCCCCACCATTGGCGTCCACCCCTGCCCTTCCCAAATCGTTGCCCAGGAGGAGCCACCTCCGCATTGGTATCGCCCGGGACGAGGCCTTCGGCTTTTATTATCACGATGACTTGGAGGCATTAAGCGCGGCAGGAGCGCAACTGATCCCCTTCAGCCCGGTGAGTGACAAGCAGTTGCCCAAGGTGGACGGCCTCTTCATTGGAGGCGGTTTTCCCGAGTATCGCATGCATGACCTGGGCGCCAATGTAGGTATGCGGGAGGCGGTTAGGAATTTTATCGAGGGTGGCGGACCCGCCTACGCGGAGTGTGGTGGCCTCATGTATCTTTGCCGCAGCATCCGCTGGAGGGATGAATCAGCACCCATGTGTGGTGTTCTCCAGGCGGATGTCGCCATGCATGAAAGTCCCCAAGGGCGGGGCTATATCCAGTTGCGTGAAAGGGAAACCTTCCCATGGCCAAAGCTGTCCGACCATGCCAAGGAGATCCATGCCCATGAGTTTCACCATTCCGCCATTATTGAACCCGACCCAACCTGGATCTACGGGTATGAGGTGCTAAGGGGCAGGGGTGTGGATGGGAGCCATGACGGCATCGTCTACAAAAACCTTCTAGCCAGCTATGCTCATTTACGCCATGTCGGGGGGGTGGCCTGGCCGGCCAGATTTATCGCCCAGGTCGATCGCTGTCGCGGTTCAGGCCGAATAGCCGCGGGTGGATGGATTCGCTGATAAAATATCCTAAAGGTGGCGCGGTCTGGCCGGGCCTGTTAATGCTGATTGATTGAAGTGAGGACTTGGGAATGTTCAGATTGACCGCATCCGCAATAGGGCAAATCCACGAGGCCGCACGTCAGGGGGGCGCTGAGGGTTTGGCCCTGCGACTGGCTGCCCAGCAACAAGCCGATGGCAGCATCGATTATCGCATGGGGTTCGACGAGGGTTCTGAGGACGACATCCGTGTCGATTGCGAAGGCGTACCTGTGGTTATGGCCCCGGAGTATGTCCCCTTGCTCGATCAGGCGACCCTTGATTTCATCGAACTGGAACCTGGGCAGTTCCACTTCATTTTCCTCAACCCTAAGGACAGCGGATACCGGCCTCCAGCGAGCGACTAGGCTACCCTCCTTCCGGCGCCATATCCATCCCCGAGCCTGGAAATGACTGAACTCTCTACTGAGGACAGCCTGCGGCTCAATGTCTTGCTCGCTAACCAGCCACTGGCAATCCGGATCGACGAGTCGCGGCTCCAGGTTCATGGACTTTCGGTCCGAGGCGAGGCTTGCATCACCCTGAACCCGACCGCCCGGCCTGAGGCCTATGTGCGCGCCGTGCGTGAACTCATCTCAGGCCATATTCTCGGTTCTCCGGGCGGTTACCCTATCTATTTGCGTCGCTGGACCCGCATGGGCCAGATGCGGGACGAGAGTCTCGCCCAATTGCTGCTCCTTGGTGAACCCGAGGCCGTGGTAGCCGCCGTCTGTTCCCCCGGTCTGACGGATGAATTGGGTCGTCGTGCCTGGTGGGCCATGGAGGACGCCGAAAATGCACGGCGGATGTTAGGCAATCCCGCTATTGTCCAGGGGCTTATGGGTCCGATCCTGGCAGCGTATCTAGTAGAGTATTTGCCTTTCGAGACGGAAATGGAAAAGATGGCGGAATCCGTGAGGCTGGTGCTTCAGCCGGGCCTCATCGACCAGCAGCAGTGCCTGGAGATCTGGCACAAGGCCGCTCGGAAACCAGCCTATGCCCTGGGCTTCCTCCAGGCCCGTCCTGATACCTTGCCCGAGTTGGTATCGCCGCGCGGTGATTTTGAAGCCCATTCCTCCCGTCTTGCAGATTTGATCTTAGCAGGTAATCCCTGGGCACTGGTCCTGGTAAAAATACTCTCCGCCCCCGGTCAGACCTGGCTTAAAACCATCGTCCAGGTTCTTGCCAAACCCCCGACCCAAGACCTGACCTTGGCCGCCCTGCAAACGGTTGCCGAGTATCTGGCTCCCTTGCGGCCAGAGGGTCCGCCAGACCTGACGTTGGCGGAACTTGCGGCGGAGGCGGAGGCCTGCATCAATTCCACCCAGGCCCCCGAGCCCCTTTGGGACTGTCTGGCCGAGGTTCCGGATCTGCGGGAGGAGCTGATTACTCTGCGATTTCTGTCGGGTCTCGGTTATGGCGTTTTGAGTCCTCTGCTCCGCGATTCCACTGCTACGGGCAGCCTCATGCGCCGTAAACTTGCCCCGGTATTGGAACCCATCGTGGCGCGTTTGAAAAGGTTGCACGGAAGAATCAGGCCTTGAAGGTCTTGGTTTAGCCGCCGCTGCTAAAGGCCTTTTCCACCGCCCCTAGGTCGATGGCCTGCAGATAGGCCTCAGCGTCCGCTCTTTCGATGCTGGTGCCTGAAACACGAATCAGCAGGTTACCACTTCCTATCAGGCTGATTTCCCAACCCTTGGAGTCCTGATCCTGGTGGATGAGCCCGCGGCGTCCGGCATGGCTGTAAAGACGGTTGCTCGGGTCGCTTTGCAATATCAATGGATTAGACAACATCATGGTGATCATCGGCAGAAAGGGGGAATTCCCCGTGAGGCTGATCTCCAGGTTGGCGCCACCCTCCCGGTGGTACTGGCGGCTGAGGTTGGTTCCGACGATCATGGATGCCATGCCACCGGAACTGGTCTGGGGTTCCCCCGCGGTCCAGCCTGGGAGGGGTTCGGGCAATAGCTTCAACAGGGATTGGTCGATCCGTTCCTGGATGGCTGCAATGACGAATTGCAGCCCTTGGACACTGGCTTGGAGTTCGCCTCGCTCATAGGCAGCCCGGGCGGATTCCAGTTGGTCCGAGATTTCATCAGCTTGCAGTGGAGGGGTTAGGCAGAAAGACAGGGTTAGGAGGGCAAAGGCGCCGTGCTGGCTTTTCATGGTGATGCCTCAGGGGAGCAAGGTAGCTGGATACGACCAGCTATAGTCTAGAACAGACTCGAGGTTAAATGACGACGGGGTTCCCCCCCTTTATCGTTGAGTGTCGAACAGGGCACGGTTCAAGCTGGGGGTTCCGACCGACTTGTTAGGGTGGCCATATGGTGTAGTCCCTAGGGGAGGCGGGAGGAATCTGGTGCTCTTGAGGTGGGGGCGGTGAGGTGAATCGGATGGGAGATAGGGGTAGGAGGCTTCCGCCAGCTAGAGGAATGCCGGGGAGCCGGGCCTCCCTAGAAATCATCCCTTTTGGGATGTCGGGAGGGTCTAATTAGTCTTTTGAAATTCGGAGCAAATGTCCTCCTGGCACATATACAACCTATCCCTAATGGCAAAAGCAGGAGTACGCGAAAATTCTATAAGGCCGAAGGGGGAAACAGGTTGGAGGGGGCAAATCCCCACGTTGAGACCAGGCTATGAAAAGCCAGGAACCTAAGAGAGGGGTTACTCGAACCTGTCGTGTAACCCCTTTTCATACATTGGTACTCCCAAGGGGATTTGAACCCCTGTTACCGGCGTGAGAGGCCAGCGTCCTAACCACTAGACGATAGGAGCGAGAAGTCATGGCGAAGAACGCGTATTATACGCAGGTGCCGGAGGTTCTCAAGCCGACGGGTGAAAATTCTCCGTTCTGATCCATGCCATAGGTGCTTGGGCAAACAACTATTTGACAAAAGGGCTAGCGGGCGCCATTCCGCGGACGAGACCCTGCCAGGATTAAAGACGCCAGCTTGTACCCAGATTCCGATTCCTGCCGAATTGTGCCGCGCGACCAGCACGGCATCTCCCGCGCCAACATCAGTGAGAATGCCCTCAAGGTTCTGTATCGCCTCAAGCAGGAAGGCTATCAGGCCCTGCTGGTAGGAGGAGGTGTGAGAGATTTGCTCCTAGGCCGCGAGCCCAAGGATTTCGACGTGGCCACCGATGCCAGGCCAGAGGATGTGCGCCGGGTTTTCCGTAATTGCCGTCTCATTGGGCGACGCTTTCGACTGGCCCATGTTCATTTCGGTTCGGAGATCATCGAGGTTGCAACCTTTCGGGGTGGTGGTGGCGAGATGGAGGACGAGGGCGAACGCCACCTCGAGAACGGCATGATAGTGCGCGACAACCTTTATGGCACCCGGGAGGAGGATGCTCTGCGGCGTGATTTCACGGTCAATGCCCTTTACTACAATATCGCGGATTTCACCCTCATCGACTACGCGGGTGGGCTTGAAGATCTGAGAGAGGGCCGTCTGCGTTTGATTGGTGACGATCCAGAGCGCCGTTATCGGGAAGATCCGGTACGGATGTTGAGGGCTGTCCGCTTCGCCGCCAAGTTGGGATTCAATATCGACCCCGACTGCGAACGCCCCTTGCGGGAGCATAGTAGCCTCCTCGGTGGGGTGCCGGCGGCGCGTCTGTTTGAGGAGGTCCTCAAACTTCTTCACTCAGGCATGGGCTTAGAGGGCTTCGAAAAGTTACGTCACTATAATCTGTTCGGGCAACTCTTTCCGGCAACGGAGGAGTGTCTTGCCTATGAGGACCATGCCTTTCCCATCACCTTCGTCAGTCGTGGTTTGGCCAACACCGATCGACGTATTCAGGAGGATCAGCCGGTCACGCCGGCCTTCTTGTTCGCCATGCTGTTGTGGGAACCGGTGCGGCGCCGCTTTTTTACCCTTGCGGACAAAGGCATCGAGCCTTACGAGGCCATGGCCCGGGCAGGAGGCGAGGTCCTTTCAGCCCAGCTCTCGCGCGTTAGTATCCCCAAGCGGTTCAGTCTTCCCATGCGCGAGATCTGGGAATTGCAACCGCGCTTCGAGCAACTGGAAGGTAAGCAGCCTCAGCGCTTGGCAGCCCATCCCCGGTTTCGCGCCGGTTACGACTTTCTTGTGTTACGTGCCAACAGTGGCGAGGCGGACCCCGAGTTGGCGGCTTGGTGGATGCGCTTCCAAGAGGCCACGGGTTTGGAGCGGGAATTGATGACGGGACACACCCGGAGGAAGCGCCGCCGCCGGCGCCCCCGTGCCGGTACTGGGGGTGGAGGTACGGGAACCGAGGCCAATCCCTCTCAGGGAGGTGCCGATGCGGTCTGAGAGGGAAGCCAGGCTGGCCTATGTGGCTATTGGGGCCAACTTGGAAGGACCCGAGGGACAGGTGCGGCGTGCCATCGTCGAGTTGGGCCAGATGCCCGGTGCCCGTATTTTAAGGACCTCCCCTCTCTATCTGACCAGGCCCCTGGGAATGGCGGATCAGCCCGATTATGTCAATGCCGTTGTCAGTCTGGAGACGCGCTTGCCTCCCCGTGACCTCCTTCTGGCATTGCAAGCCATCGAGGACGATCATGGTCGGGAGCGGAGGTTGCGTTGGGGACCGCGGACCTTGGATCTGGATATCCTCTTGTATGACGGGAACATCATCGACGAACCCGGTCTGCGGGTCCCACACCCTGAGATGGCTGGACGCCCCTTTGTACTTTATCCCCTGGCGGATATAGCCCCTGGGGATCTCGCCATTCCTGGCCAGGGCACCCTGTCCGGGCTATTGGCGGCCTGTCCGAGGGATGGCATCCAGTTGCTGGCCTCGCCCCGATCTTGTGAGGATGCGGCTTCGCTGGCAGAATCACCTCCAGCTTAAGCTGGTCAACGGATCTGTCCCGCTCCTATTCACTGAGATGCCTTAATGAACACCAAGCCTATCACCCTGTCCACCCTGGCCGCCATGAAGCAGGGGGGTGAACGCATCGTTGCCCTGACCTGTTATGACGCCAGCTTCTGCCATCTCCTCGAGGAGGCTGGTGTGCAGGTACTTCTGGTAGGGGACTCCCTAGGCATGGTGATCCAGGGCCAGGAGACTACGATACCTGTTTCTCTGGATGACATGGTCTATCACAGCGCTTGTGTGGCACGAGCCCGCAGTCGGGCGCTTATCTTGGTGGATATGCCCTTTCTGACCTATGCCACCCCCGAGCGGGCCCTAGCAAGCGCGGGCCGGCTCATGCGCGAGGGAGGGGCTCATATGGTCAAGTTGGAAGGCGGGGGGGCCTTCGTGGCAACGGTCCAGCGGCTCACGACTAACGGGGTTCCGGTTTGCGCCCACCTGGGGTTACTGCCCCAATCCATCCATTGCCTGGGTGGTTATCGTTACCAGGGAAGGGATCGGGCGTCAGCCCTGGCTATTCTGGAGGATGCCGTGGCCCTGCAAGAGGCGGGTGCGGGGCTTCTGGTCCTGGAATGTGTACCTGCAGATCTGGCGCGAGAGATTACTTGCGCCCTGCGGATACCGGTCATCGGCATCGGCGCCGGTAATGGCTGCGATGGCCAGGTCCTGGTACTGCATGACTTATTGGGGCTGAACCCCAGGGGGGCGCCACGCTTTAGCAAGGATTTCCTCGTAGGTCGGGGGGGTGTGAGCGAGGCCATAGCCGCTTATGTCGAGGCCGTCCGCAGCGGTGCCTTTCCTGGCCCCGATCAAACGGCCTACTGATCCCCCCGCCATAAATCACCTTGTTTGGCCGATAGCTCATGTCCATGGAATTCACCGATCAGGTCCCGATGCTGCGGTCGCGTGTGGCGGCTTGGCGCCATGCGGGTCAGCGGATAGGTTTCGTCCCCACCATGGGCAACCTCCATGCGGGGCATTTGGCTCTGGTCCAAGAAGCGCTGCTGCGGGCGGACCGCGTCCTGGTTAGCATCTTCGTCAACCCCCTCCAGTTCGGACCCCAGGAGGATCTCGGCGCCTATCCTCGCACCCTGGAGGCCGACCGCGCTCTGCTTGCGGAGGCTGGAACCCATCTGCTTTTCGCACCTTCGGTCGCGGCCGTCTACCCTCGTGGTCAGGTCCTGCAGACGCGAGTTGAGGTCCCGGGTATTTCGGACATCCTGTGTGGCGCGAGTAGGCCGGGTCATTTCGTGGGTGTGGCGACGGTGGTCTGCAAGCTGTTCAACATGGTTCAGCCGGACCTCGCCCTCTTTGGCGAGAAGGATTTCCAGCAACTCTTGATCATCCGTCTCATGACTGAGGACCTGAGCCTTCCGATTGCGATTCAGGGTCTTGCCACGGTGCGAGAGCCGGATGGGCTGGCCATGAGTTCTCGTAACGGTTATCTGACCCGGGAAGAGCGGGCGCGGGCACCTGCCCTTTACCAGGCCCTGTTGCGGTGCGGTGGGCGGTTGCGGGCCGGGTTCGCCATCCCCGAGGTCGAGCGTCTGGCCGTAGGGGAGATCGCTGCCGCTGGCCTGGTACCGGATTATGTCAGTATCCGTCGGCCCCTTGACCTGAGTCTGGCAGGGCCTGAAGATCGCGATCTCGTGGTCCTAGCTGCCGCCCGTCTGGGCCGGGCGCGGCTGATTGACAATCTCTGCGTCTACCAACGGGATATTACGGAGCCATCCCGTTGAAATGAAACGTTCAACACGCTAACCTGCATGCCGCTAGGGAGCGCTGCCCCAGCTGGGACCTGGGCAATGCTGCGCCGCAGCAGAATTTGCAACAATGCTTTCCATTTTGAAATAAAATGTCCCCCCATCAAATCTCCATGCTCCGGCTCTAAGTTCGCCAGAGGGTTTCCCATATGCAACTGACTTTGCTTAAGTGCAAGCTGCATCGCGCATGCGTCACGCACGCTGAACTCGACTACGAGGGTTCCTGCGCCATCGACGAACATCTGATGGCCTTGGCGGGGATTCGCGAGTACGAACAGATTCAGATTTACAACGTCACCAACGGTGAGCGTTTTACCACCTATGCCATCCGTGCTGAAAGTGAATCGCGCGTCATCTCGGTCAACGGGGCTGCTGCCCACAAGGCCGCTCCTGGTGACCGGGTGATCATCTGTGCTTACGCGGTGATGGATGCCGCCGAGGCTCACGCCTTTAGGCCCAGCCTGGTTTACTTGGACGAAAACAATCACGTGACCCGCACCGGTGATGCCATTCCCGCCCAGGCGGCCTAATTCCTTTGGTTGCTTACCCAATGTCTTGCACGGAATCTTCAGGAAGCCATGGTGATGGGCTGCCTTGAAAACCCGGCCTGCAAGCTATCTTGATCCTTCTGTTTAATTCCTGGATGAGAGGATTGAATCTAATAATGAAAAAACCCATCAAAGTGACCATTACGGGGGCTGCCGGTAATATTGGCTATGCCTTGGCCTTCCGCGTTGCCGCTGGCGCTGTGTTCGGAGCCGATCAGCCCGTGATCCTGAGGCTAATGGAACTGCCCATGACCATGGGACCCCTGGGGGGGGTCGGCATGGAGATGGAGGACTGCGCCTTCCCCTTGGTCCATGACGTTGTCCTGACGGACGATCCTAAGATTGCCTTCCGTGATACCAACTATGTGCTCTTGGTCGGGGCCAAGCCGCGCACCAAGGGTATGGAACGTCGCGACCTGATCACCGAAAATGCCCGCATCTTTTCAACCCAAGGGCGGGCTATCAACGAATATGCTGCCCGGGATGTACGCGTCATGGTGGTCGGCAATCCTGCCAACACCAACGCCATGATTGCCGCCGCCAATGCGCCGGATCTGCCGAAGGAGCGTTTTACGGCCATGGCGCGATTGGATCACAACCGCGCCATTGGTATGTTGGCTAAGAAGACCAATCGACTGGCGGCTGACATTCACCGGATGATCGTCTGGGGTAACCACTCCCCGACCATGCACCCCGACCTCACCCACTGCACCGTTGGCGGTGTCCCGGCGCTGGATCTGGTATCCCTGGACTGGGCAATCGACCACATGATCCCCACCGTCCAACGTCGGGGCGCTGCCGTTATCGAGGCGCGTGGCGCATCCTCGGCGGCCTCGGCGGCGGGTTCGGTGGTCGATCATGTGCGCGATTGGTTCCAAGGCACCTCTGAGGGCGATTGGGTCAGCATGTCTGTCCACTCAGATGGGAGCTATGGCATTACCGAGGGTCTTGTCTATTCCTTCCCGGTGACCTGCAAGAATGGGGATTACCAAATTGTCCAGGGCTTGGAGGTCACTGAATTCAGCAAATCCAGGATGAAGGTGACGGAAAAGGAACTGCTTGAGGAGCGTGAGGTCGTCGCGGACCTCCTCTAAATCCCTTGTCACAACCGGGCTGGGGGTTCATCGACCCCCAACCCAAGGGCATAAATCCTTCTGATTCCCGGAAGGGTAGCGATGTCCTGGTTGGTGCCTCCGGTGTCCTCACGCCTCATGCCAGTTCGGCGGCAAGGGTGGCTTGCTGTTCTTTTGACAACCCCTGTGCGCCTTGATAGCGTGACCCTCTTACCACCAACTTAAGAGGTAACGTAGAAAATGGCACGCATCCTGATTCTCGGTGCTGGCATCTCAGGGCATACCGCAGCACGCTATTTGAGCAAATGGATCCGCGAGCCCCATAAGGTGACCGTGGTCTCGCCCAAACCCCAATGGAATTGGATTCCCTCGAATATCTGGGTAGCTTGCGGGGAAATGACCAAGGAGCAGGTGACCTTCGAATTGGCGCCCATTTATAAGAAGGCCGGCGTAGAGTTCAAGCAGGCAAGGGCCATCTCGGTGCACCCGGAGGGCGACGCCAGCAGCCAGCGCCCCTTTGTCCGCATCGAATACACGGACCCAGCGCGCGCTGGTCAGACCGAGGATGTGGATTACGACTATCTGGTGAATGCCACAGGCCCCAAACTCAATTTCGGCGCTACGCCGGGCCTTGGTCCCTCGAGCGAGGGCGGCCATACCGTATCCGTCTGCACCCCGGACCATGCCCTCGAGGCCAACGAGAGGTTGCAAACCTGCATAGAGGCCATGAAGAAGGGCGAGCGTCGCAAACTCGTCGTTGGGACTGGCCATGGCCTTTGTACTTGTCAGGGGGCCGCCTTCGAATATATCTACAACGTGGACCATGTGTTGCGCGAAGCCGGGGTTCGCGATAAGGCCGATCTGACTTGGATCAGCAATGAATACGAACTCGGTGATTTCGGCATGGGCGGCGTGCATATCAATCGCGGCGGCTATATCACCAATGGTAAGGTCTTTGCCGAGTCCCTGATGGTGGAACGTGGAATCAAATGGATTACCAGGTCTGCGGTCAACAAGGTCGAGCCTGACAAGATCCATTATGAGAGCCTGGACGGAACCTATAGTGAGTTGGACTATGACTTCGCCATGCTGATACCCCCCTTCGCGGGCGTTGGTCTCAAGGCCTTCGATAAGGCCGGCACGGATATCTCTGGAGAGGTCTTCCTACCCAATGGCCTCATGAAGGTGGATGGGGATTACAAGCCCAAGCCCTACGAGGAATGGAGCAAACAGGATTGGCCCAAGACCTACCAGACTCCCAAGTTCAAGAATGTCTTCGCTATCGGTATCGCCTTTGCGCCGCCTCATTTGATCGGCAAACCCATGCAGAGTCCCAACGGTACCCCAATCAATCCAACCCCGCCACGTACAGGTATGCCCTCTGCCGCCATCGGTAAGGCAGTCGCGATGAATATCCGGGACCTGGTCAACGGCACCATCAAGGAACCGACCCATACCGCCTCCATGGGTGAGATGGGTGCAGCTTGCGTCGCCTCCACCGGCTCTCACATCTTCCGGGGCAGTGCCGCTACCATGACCGTCTACCCGGTGGTCCCGGATTTCGAGACCTACCCTGAGTATGGCCGCGATCTTAAGCTAACCTTCGGCGAGATTGGGCTGGCCGGACACTGGATGAAGTGGATACTGCACCACGTCTTTATCTACCAAGCCAAGCTCAGGCCCGGCTGGTCCATTTTGCCGGACTGATGGCCCCTTGAGTTGAGGATCCCATCCGGGGTGTTGCCCGCCACCGGGTGGGTAAAGACACCCATTTACCATCGCGGACTGGAGATATCCATGTCAGTCAAAAACAAAGAACCTTATCAGCAGGCTTACTATCCCCCCGTGCCCACGCGCTTTACCTGCTTTCTGCGCTCCTGCCTGCCTTGGCAGTTCGTTCGCTTCTGGGTGATCAATTTCAGGATCTTCAGGCTGCTGATGAAATCCAACCACGGGTGACCCCACCCTGAGACCTTGGACAGGATTAATGTAGGTCGATGATCCAGATGCCTCGCCCATCCGGCCCGTGCCTTGCGGTGCCCGGTTGGGCTGGGGGGAAGGTGCTAGGTACCCAGGGCCTCGGCGTAGAGTTCACCGTAATGCCTGGCACTGGCGGACCAACTGAAGTCCTGCCCCATGCCGTTTAGGGCCAAACGTCGCCAAAGCTCGGGGCTCTCCCGATAGACCTTCAGGCACCGCTCCATGGCCTGCCAGAGGCTGCCCGCACTCGGGTGATCAAAGCAAAACCCGGTGGACTCACCCCGCTCGATACCCTCAAGCCCGGCATCGATCACCGTATCCGCCAATCCACCCGTACGGTGCACCAGGGGTACGGTGCCGTAGCGCAGGCTGTAAAGCTGATTGAGGCCGCAGGGCTCGAATCTCGAGGGCATGAGGAAAGCATCGCATCCAGCCTCGACGCGGTGGGCGCGGTCCTCGTCATAGCCGATGAAGATGCCCACCCGATCCGGGTGGGATCGGGCTGCGGCCAGTAAGGCATTTTCCGTCGCCTTCTCCCCGGACCCCTGAAGAATGAACTGGGTATTGGGGTACGCCAGCAGGCGGGGCAAGATGCTCAGGATCAAATCAGCCCCCTTTTGTTGCACCAACCGCCCGATATGACCGAAGACCAGTGCCTCCTCGTTGCGCGGTAGGCCGAATTCCCGTTGCAATGCCAGTTTGTTTTCCGCCTTCAGGCTGAAGGTTTCGGTATCGTAGGTCTGCGCGATCTGGGTGTCTTCGGCTGGATTCCAGGCCTGGTAGTCGATCCCATTAAGGATGCCTGAAAAGCGTCTCCCCAGCCCCGCCAAGAGCCCGTCGAGTCCGCATCCGAATTCCCGCGTTCTGATTTCGCGAGCATAGGTGGGGCTCACCGTGTTGACGCGGTCTGAGAAGACGATACCACCCTTGATGAAGGATAGTTGCTTGTGAAATTCCAGGCTATGCAGCGTCCAATAAACCTCCGGCAGACGCAGGCGCTCGAAGGTGGCACGGTCAAAAAGCCCCTGATAAGCCAAATTATGGATGGTGAAGACGGTGGCGGGGCGCTCCGGCTGACCGTGGAGCAGGGCGGGCACCAACCCGGTTTGCCAATCATTGCAGTGAATGAGTTCTGGTCGCCAGTCAAGCATTTGCGAGCCCATGCCGATTCGGGCGATGGCCTCGCAAAACAGCATGAAGCGATCGGCGTTGTCACCCCAATCACCTCCGCTGGTGTCGGTGTAGGGGTTGCCTTCGCGGGCAAAGTGATCCGGGGCATCCACCAGATAGGTCGGGAGTTCACTGTGTGGCAGGCGTCCGACGATAATCCGGGCGGTTCGACCCGAACCGGGCAGGCGCAGGTCCCCCAGGGTCCTGAGTTCTCGCAATTGCCTCAGGGCCCGGGGATAGGCGGGGATAATCAAGCGGGCGTCATAGCCCAGGTCGCGCAGGGCGGCGGGCAAGGCCCCGGCGACATCGGCCAGACCGCCGGTCTTGATCAGGGGGTGCGCCTCGCTGCTGGCAAAGAGGAGGCGGCGCTGGTATTCAGACGTTTGCGCGGCTATGGAAAGGTGCTCCCATGATAGGCGGATAGGCGCAGGCCGGGTCCTTGGATGGGGCCAACCTCATTGTTATCCGCTTAGTGCAACTTCAAAGGCCGTCCTTTCACCGTAAGGCAATCCGCCCTTCGATGATGCCAAGTGGTAATATCAGGCGTCCTTGTCCGCAAGCGCGACAAACTAGCATATATTGGCCCATGCGGTCATCGCGACGCACATTTTGAGGCGCTTTATTGGGCATCGGGCCGGTGCGCCGATCATGTCGAGGGGCGACCGCCGCCAGTAATTATCAGGAGTCCGCCGTCATGGCCTTAGTGAACGAGACCGCCCAGTGGAAGGCCCTCGAAGCGCACTGGAAACAAATGTCCGCGGTTCGCATGAGTGATCTCTTCGCAGCCGATCCCGATCGCGCCAACCGTATGACCCTTCGGGCCCCCAACCTGTTCGTCGATTTCTCCAAGAATATCGCTACGGATGAAACCCTGCGGCTTTTGCTCGATCTCGCAAAGGCCGTGGATCTGAGTGGCTGGATTCGCAAGATGTTCCGGGGTGACTCCATCAATGCCACGGAGAACCGCGCCGTCCTCCACATCGCTCTTCGTAACCGCTTCAATCGTCCCATCATGGTCGATGGCGAGGACGTCATGCCTGGCGTCAATGCCGAACTCGATAAGATCGATCATTTCGTCACCGAGGTCCGCAGTGGAGAATGGCGTGGCTTCACCGGCAAGACGATCAGCGATGTAGTCAATATTGGCATCGGGGGTTCTAACCTAGGGCCCCTCATGGTTTGTGAGGCCCTGCGCCACTACCAGACCAACGACCTGCGGGTCCACTTTGTTTCCAACGTGGATGGCACCCACCTGAGCGAGACGCTGCGTCATCTGGAGGCGGACCAGACGCTGTTTATCATCGCCTCCAAGACCTTCACTACCCTGGAGACCATGACCAATGCCCGAAGCGCCCGGGATTGGCTGGTGTCCCGGCTTGGGGAGTTGGCGGTGCGCGACCACTTTGTCGCCGTTTCCACCAATGCCGCCCAAGTGGCTGAATTTGGCATCGATACTCGCCACATGTTCCGTTTTTGGGATTGGGTGGGCGGTCGCTACTCCCTCTGGTCCACCATCGGCGTACCTATTGCCCTAGCGGTAGGCATGGACCGCTTCCGCCAGTTACTGGTGGGTGCCCATGAAATGGACGATCATTTCCAGTCCAAGGACCTCAAGGATAATGTGCCCGTCATTCTGGCCCTCCTTGGGGTTTGGTACGCCAACTTTGCTGGGGCCAGAACCCATGCGGTTCTCCCCTACGACCAGTACCTCAGCTACTTGCCGTCGTATTTGCAACAGGCGGACATGGAGAGCAACGGCAAAGGCGTCACCCGGGACGGTGTGACGGTTGCCTACACGACGGGGCCCGTGGTCTGGGGCGAGCCTGGCACTAACGGCCAGCACGCCTTCTTCCAACTCATCCACCAGGGTACCCAACTGATCCCGGCGGATTTCATCGCCGCCATCAAGAGCCATAACCCCCTGGGAGATCACCAAACCCAGCTGATGGCAAACTTCTTCGCCCAGACCGAGGCCCTAATGCGTGGGCGTACCCTCGAGGAGGCCCGGACCGAGATGAAGGCGGCGGGCATGGACCCGGCCCGGGTCGAGGCTCTGGCCCCCCATCGCAGCTTCCCTGGCAACCGACCGACCAATACCATCCTGGTGGAGAAGCTCACTCCCAGAGCCTTGGGTGCCCTGATCGCCCTCTATGAGCACCGCATCTTTGTCCAAGGCATCATCTGGGGCCTAAACTCCTTTGACCAATGGGGGGTAGAGCTGGGCAAGCAATTGGCGGGGGTCATACTTGATGAGTTGGAGAGGGGCGAGGTGGGACCCGATCACGACGCCTCTACGGCGGCCCTCCTTGAGTACTATCTGAGGCACCGGGCCTGATACCATGCCTGCCCTGAAACCGCCCCCGCCTGAGGGCGGGGAGGACCTGTTGTTACGCGTTAAACTCAATGGTGAGACCGCTACCGCCCCCTGGCGCGAGCTGGAACGCTTTTTTGCCCAGGGAACCGTGGTCAGCGTGGCAATGGGGCTCGACCTGGTTGAGGTGGGTCTGGCCATGTCCAAGGATCGGGCGTGCCTCTTCCAGTCCTGGATGGCGGTTGGTCAAGTCAGTCTGGCCACAGATACGCAGGCCAAGACCTGGCATGACGCGGATGCTCACCTCTGGACCCTGGTCATCAAGCCTTGGATCCTGGTTCAGGAGCTTGCTCTGGCGGGTATCAGGATGCCGGGGGATTCCGATTCCGAACCTTCGGTCGGGGACGTCTGATCCCCTTTGCCGCCAGAGTCTGACTGGACCCGGGCCTGGAAACATTGCGTTGGGCTTGATCGCACCCACCAGGTGACCCCATTTGTAGGGTCATAGAGACCCCACACCGCCTTAGCCTTGACATCATGGAATCCCATCCGCTCCCAACCGATATTCAACTTCACCAGCATTCGCGGGTGCTCGAGATTACCTATGACGATGGGGCCAGGTTCCTGCTTCCCGTCGAATACCTGCGGGTGTATTCACCCTCGGCGGAGGTGCGCGGTCATGCGCCAGAGGAGGCGGTTCTCCAGGTTGGCAAGGAAGGGGTCAATATTCGCGACCTCCATCCGATTGGTCGCTATGCCCTGAAGCTATTCTTTGACGATGGCCACAGGTCGGGGCTCTACGATTGGGGCTATCTCTATAAGCTTGGCCGCGCCTGGCAACCCCTCTGGCAGGACTATCTGGGTCGCCTGCGGGATGCGGGGCGCGGGCGCGAGGGACCGGATCCCTTCGAGGTTCTCAAGGCGGAGGGCAAGCGGCCATCCGTCTTACCGGTTAGTTGAACTGCCTGGGGGATCCGTCGCCGCCAGCCCCTCGGGCTCTGCATGATCGCCCGGATTCAGGCTGCCGAGCCGCTGGCCCATCCGCAGTTTGGCTCCAGGCCTCAGGCCGGCAATCCATTGCACCGCCCCAGGGGGGAAAAGGAGTATCACGGTGGAGCCCATGTTGAAACGGCCCATCTCGGAACCGGGTCGCAGATGAATCGCCGCGTCCTTGGTATAAGGTTGCCGGGGGGAGGTGGTGCCGCGGGAGGGAAACAGCTCCCCGGCCCAAACCGTCTCCATGCTACCGACGAAGATGGCCCCGACCAGGATCATGGCGAAGGGTCCCGCCTCACCCTCGAAAAGGCAAACGACCCGTTCGTTGCGGGCAAAGAGGCGTGGCACCAGGCTGGCAGTGGCGCGGTTGACACTGAAGAGGCGCCCGGGCACCTGGATCATCTCCCGTAGCTTGCCGGCCGCTGGCATATGGACTCGGTGATAATCGCGGGGGGACAAATAGATGGTCGCGAAGCTGCCACCCCTGAAGCGTCTTGCCCAGTCGGCACTCGCCACCAAGTCCTCCAGCGCATAATCCAGTCCCTTGGCCTGGAAGAGACGGCCATCCTCGATAGCACCAAACTGGCTCAGGCCGCCATCCGCGGGGCTGGCCAGGGCATGGGGTTCCTGGGGTAGTGGGCGCACCCCTGGCCTCAGGGAACGTGTGAAGAAGGCGTTGAAGCTGGAATAGGCCACCAGATTTGGCTCCTGGGCCTCCGTCATATCGACCTCGAAGTGGCGGACGAAGGCCCGGATCAAAGGCGCACTCAGGGGTCGCCATTGGAGGCGGGTCAGGCGATACATAAGGGCCGAAAACAGGTGCTGGGGGAGCAGGTACTGCAAGCCCACGAAAAGCCGTTCGGACCAGGTGGGCGCTAGGTCATTCATGGGAGATGTGCTCCAGGGCGTCGAGTGGCCAGGTGGCCAGGAGGTTCAAGTCAGCGGCCACCGCCGAAGCGGTCTGGCTGGCGGGGAAGAAGGCGATGAGCCGGGCGTTCGGGGTAATCAAATAGAGGGTTGCGCGGCTATCCTGTTCCGGGGAGGGTGGCTCACCGAGGAATCTGGCCAGTTGATCTAGGTCCCCGGCCTCTCCCGACACCAGGTGTAGGGCGGGGGACAGGCGACTGAAATCCCGCGCGAGATCCGCGGGCTGATCGGGAGTGGCGAGGACGAGCCAGGGCCGCGATTGAGGTTTGGCCTCAACCCCCAGGCGGTTGTATAGGTCCAACAGGCGTTGGATGGCCAATTGACCGCGGGCCTGGGCCAGGTTGCCAAAGGCGAGGAGTGTCCAGTGGTCGGCAAGCTGATCCCGGCCAAAGGCCTGCCCCTCCCCGTCCACCAGGCCAAAGGCGGGCAGGGGCATGGCCGGGGCCACAAGAACGCCTTCAATGGTTGGGGGTTGACCAAAGCGCTGCTGGTTGCCCCATTGATAGCCCAGCAGGAAGAGCCCGATGGCGCAGACTAGGAGCAGGAGGCGAATGAAGGTGCTGCGAGGGCCGCGCCGCCTCGTTGGCACCTGGGTTGGCATTAAGGAATCAGGCATGGTGTGAGGGGTGCAATCTGGGGTGTTGGTCATGGAACAGACAGCAGTAGGACCGACTCTACTGCCAAGCTGGCAAAATACTAACTCAATATGGGTTCGGTCAGGCGTTTGACCGCCAATCAGGAGCTATGATGAGCGACAACAAAATCAACAGGACGGATGAGGAATGGCGGGCCCGCCTGAGTTTGGACCAATATCGGATTTGCCGTGAAAAGGGGACCGAGCGAGCCTTTACTGGCCGGTATTATGCTAACAAGATTGCTGGTATTTACCGTTGTGCGGGCTGTGGTGTCTCCCTGTTCGATGCCCGGCACAAGTATGACTCGGGGAGCGGATGGCCCAGCTTCTGGCAACCCCTGGTCAAGGCCCCTGTGGCTAGCGAGCGGGACTTGAGTCTGGGCATGACGCGAGTCGAGGTTCATTGCGACCAGTGTGGCTCTCATCTGGGTCATGTCTTTGAGGATGGGCCGGAACCCACGGGGTTGCGTTACTGTATCAATTCCGCATCCCTGGACTTCGAGCCGGCAGGCGATTCGGCCGACGATCCCCCGGAGACCTAACTTTGAGCCTCCGTCCACTTCGTGTCCCCTATTCCACGCCTCTGGGCACCCCTCAGGCTGGCCTGATCGCCGCCGGGGCGGGCGCCCTTGGTGTCCTGGCCTTCCCGCCCTTCGGGCTCTCCACGGCCCTGGTAGTCGCCCTGGGGGTGCTTTATGGGCTGTTGGCGGGCCAGCGGCCGCGGGACGGGTTTCTCATCGGTTGGGCCTTTGGTATCGGCCTGCTGGGTGTGGGTGTCTTCTGGATCCGCATCAGCCTTAATGAATTCGGCAATATGGGGGCCTTGCTGGCCTATGGCCTGACCCTCCTCTTCATTCTGGCCATGGCCCTTTACCATGGTCTTCTTGGCAGCCTGACGGCCTGGCTGTCTCGCCCGCGCCGGGTTGCAAGCGGGACTCAAGCCGGTCCACAAACGCGAGCTTCACTGGGATTCCGCGCCTGGGTCGGTCCCCTCCTGGCCTTTCCGGCCCTTTGGGTCTTGCTGGAATGGTTACGGGGCTGGCTTCTGACTGGGTTTCCCTGGCTCAACGCTGGCGATTCTCAGGTCGATGGCCCCTTGGCAGGCTTCGTACCCCTCGTTGGTTCCTATGGCGTCAGTCTGCTGACCGCCCTGTCCTCGGGCCTGCTGTGGGGCCTCGCGGTCTGGCGAGGCCGCGCCCGGCTGGGCGCGGCCATTACCCTCACCCTCCTCTGGCTCGCGGGGATGGGTTTGGGGCGCCTGGAATGGACCCAGCCCGAGGGTGAGCCAATCCGTGCCGCCGTGCTCCAGGCCAATATTCCCCAGTCTCTCAAATGGAACCAGGAGTCCCTGTTTCCCACCCTGCGCGCCTATGTGGAACTAACTCGCGAGGCCTTCGGCAACGCTGTCATCGTTTGGCCGGAGACGGCCATCCCGGAGTTCCTTGACCGGGTGCGCAAACCCCTCTTGGAGCCCCTATCCCAGGAAGCCAGGGAGGAGGGAGCCCAACTCGTCATTGGCCTGCCGGTGTTGGATTACGAGCACCATACCTATTTCAATAGCCTCATCAGCTTGGGTAAAGGCACGGAGGACCTCTATCAAAAGCGCCACCTGGTTCCCTTCGGGGAGTTCATGCCGCTGCGCCCGCTATTGGGACCCCTGGCCAAGGCCTTCCAGGTCCCTATGTCGGACTTCAGTTCTGGCGTGGCCAAACGGCCCCTGCTCCAGGTCGGTCCCCATCGTGCCGGGGTCTCCATCTGCTATGAGGATGCATTTGCCGCCGAGGTTGTCCAGGCCCTACCTGATGCAGCCTACCTGATCAACGTCAGCAACGATGCCTGGTTTGGCGATTCTCTGGCGCCACATCAGCACCTAGGTATCGCCCGCATGCGGGCCTTGGAGAACGGTCGCCCCCTGCTGCGCGCCACCAATACCGGTATCTCTGCCATCATTGACCACCGGGGGCGGATCCAGGGCCAGGTTCCGGCCTTCGAGCGGGGATTCTTCAGCGGGGAGATTCAGCCCCGGGCCGGGCAGACCCCCTTTGCTCGAGTAGGTAATTATTTGGCTATAGGTCTGGCCTGGGTCCTGTTGGGATTGGCCGCCTTTCTCATGCTACGGATGAGGCACTGAATGTGACCTCTGGGCGGAGACCTGCGCTATGGGCATCCTGATCCGGTATTTCGTGGAGCTTTGCTTTCTTCGTCGCGGCCCCCAGGACTTGCCAGGCTCTAGCGCCTTGCTGGGCCTGGCCTTGGTGATACATCTGGTTACGGCCGTGCTGGTCGGTCTGGCCGCAGGTCTTACCTCCCCCGTTGCCATGGGTCAAGGGTTGGCGGATGCCCTCTTGACCTTGGGATTATTGGCCTTAGCCCTGAGGGTCATGGGTCATCGGCCTCGGTTTTCCCAACTCGCTACGGCCCTTTTTGGCGCCGGGGCCATGCTGGGCCTTATGGCCCTGGTCCCCTTGGGCCTGGTGGCGGGGGCCGAATCCCGGGGAGAGACCTCTCTGGCAGGGCTACCCCTCCTCGTCCTGTTCTTCTGGAGCCTGTTGGTAACGGGACATATCCTGCGTCATGGCTTCGATCTGCGCCTCGGTCAGGGCATCCTGATTGCGGTAGCCTACAATCTACTGGCCTCGGCCCTCGTCAATTGGCTCTTTCCAGGTTCCTGAAATGCATCTGCACATCCTCGGTATCTGCGGCACCTTCATGGGCGGCATCGCCCTGCTGGCGCGCGCCCTCGGTCATCGCGTCACGGGCTCTGACGCCAACGTCTACCCTCCCATGAGTACCCAACTGGAGGCGGCGGGCATCAAACTGATGGAGGGCTATGCCGCCGGCCATCTCGATCCGGAGCCGGATCTGGTGGTAGTGGGCAATGCCATGAAGCGCGGTCTGCCGGTGGTCGAGTATCTGCTCAATCAGGGCCTACCCTATGTCTCGGGGCCGGAGTGGCTCAAGGTCAATGTGCTCCGGAACCGATGGGTACTGGCGGTGGCCGGCACTCATGGCAAGACAACGGCCTCCAGCATGTTGGCCGGGGTCCTGGACTACGCCGGGCTCAACCCCGGTTTTCTCATCGGCGGCGTGCCACAGGATTTTGGCCTCTCCGCTCGCCTGGGCGCGGCTCCCTTCTTCGTCGTGGAGGCGGACGAGTACGACACCGCCTTTTTTGACAAACGCTCAAAGTTCGTCCATTACCTGCCCCGGACCCTGGTCCTTAACAACCTCGAATTCGATCACGCCGATATCTTCGATGACCTGGCCATGATCCAGCGCCAGTTTCACCACCTGGTCCGTATCGTCCCGGGTAGCGGCATCATCATCCACCCTCAGGGTGAGGCGGCATTGGATCAGGTATTGGCCATGGGTTGCTGGACTCCTCGGGAATCCGTGGGGGCAGGTGGCGACTGGTCAGCGGCCCTGCTGGCAAGGGATGGCTCCCATTATAAGGTGCTTCACGGGGGTCATGAGGTGGGGGAGGTCAATTGGAGACAGACCGGTAACCACAATGTCGCGAATGCCCTGGCCGTACTCGCGGCTGCCCGACACGCCGGGGTGTCCCTGGAGCAAGGAATCGAGGCACTGAACCACTTTCAAGGCGTCAAGCGCCGTATGGAACTGCGGGGAAAATCCCGGGGTATCCCGGTCTATGACGATTTTGCCCATCACCCTACCGCCATCGCCACCACCTTGGAGGGGCTGCGCCGCCACGCCAAGGTGGCTGAGTTGGGGGGGCGCATCCTCGCCGTCCTGGAACCACGCTCCAATACCATGCGTCTCGGCGTTCATAATGCCACCCTGGCCGCCTCTTTGGACGCCGCGGATCTGGTTTATATCTTCGCCCCGCCCGATCTCGGCTGGGATGCCGGTCCCGTCTTCGCCCCTTTAGGGGCGCGGGCAGCCATTTTCTCCAGGGTCGAGGACATCGTCGCCGCGATCACCCATCAAGTCCGAGTCGGGGATCAGATACTGGTCATGAGTAATGGCGGCTTCCAAGGCATCCATGATCGCCTTTTGAAGGCGCTAAAAGACGGCCA
>CAZFZB010000007.1:0-33297 GCA_964523415.1 uncultured Chromatiaceae bacterium
TTAGGCCCCTCGACCCATCCATACCCAGCGCTGATCAGGGCCGGCCTATCTCGGGTAGATCGGGTAATCGAAAACCAGGGTGTCCTGGTTATTATGACCTGGGCCAATCGATGGCCGCGCGGCCCGGCACTGGCCTCGCTATAATCCCCGGCCATTGCGACCCTCAGCCAGCCCTATACCCCAAGTGGTCGAGCGCTATTACGATAAATCCAGCCCGTCGCAGGAGGCCAACCGCCTTCGCACCGAGGGCTTTTTGCGCGACGGCGTCCTGATCCGGGCGGGTGGCCAGCCTATGCCCTTGGCCCAACTGCCTCCCTTCCTGCGCGCCCTGCTGGTTACCGACGGTACCGTTACCAAAATCCTGGAGGCTTACTTTTGGGAACCGGTGGAGGTGCGCACCCTGGAGCAGGATTTCTGGACGGCCGAGCGCCCCGTGGACTGGCTGAAGGTGAGAACCGGCGATAATATCCTGATTCGACTGGCCCACCTTCAGGGGATCGATAGCGGCAGAACCTATGCCGAGGCCTTTTCGGTCATCCGCCCGGATCTGATCCCAGCAAGCTTTCGCCAGCGCCTCATCGACCGCGAGATCGGGATCGGCGTCCTGATCCGGGACAGCGGTCTGGAGAGTTATCGCGAGGTCATGGAGATCGGCATCGATCATCCCGATCCTGACGAGGAGCACGTCTTTCGCACCTACCGCATCATCATCGCCGGGGCACCCGTCATCCTGATCACCGAGAGCTTTCCGCTGGCGCTCTATGCCGGGGCCTGAGATCCTCGATCAATAGCCGCCGCCCCGGCTTGCCCAAGGGGGCGGAAATCCGTAGTCTTGGCAGGACTTGCGGACGGTGACCCCGGACAGCCGCCCGATTGGATGCCGCTTCCCGTTCGCCCCACTCCGGTCATGCAATTCAGATAGGACTCGCGATGGATACCAGCCTTGCAGCCGCCCGTTTCAACATGATCCAGCAACAGATCCGCCCCTGGGGCGTCATCGATCATCGGGTGCTGGATACCCTGGATGCCATACCCCGGGAACAATTCGTCCCCGCGGCCTATCGGGGCCTGGCCTATGCCGACATCGAGGTGCCACTCGGTGAGGGCCAGGTCATGCTGGCCCCCAAGGTCGTCGCCCGCCTCCTGCAGGCCCTCTCCATCGTGGCGGATGAACGTATCCTGGAGGTCGGCACCGGGAGCGGCTACCTCACCGCCTGTCTGTGCCACTTGGGCGACAGCGTCATCAGCCTGGAGATCAACCCGGGACTCGCCGCCCTGGCCCGCCAAAATCTGGCCGATGTGGACCCTCGCCGGCTGGAGATTCGGGAGGGCGACGGTCTCGCCGGCCACATCGAGGGTGGACCCTTCGACATCATCGCCATCACGGGCTCCCTACCCGATGCCAGCGCCTTAGAGGGCCTGGAGGCGCAACTCTCCCCCCACGGCCGCCTCTTCACCATCCTGGGCCAGGGATCCGCCATGCAGGCCACCCTGGTCACCCACGGTCCCGACGGCTTTACCCTCAAGGCCCTGTTCGAGACCTCGGTCCCGGCCCTGGCCAAGGTTCCTGAGCCAGAGCGCTTCATTTTTTAGCCAACCTCCCCATGGGGGTCCAGCTCTTAAATTGACAATTGTCAACGCTTCTCGGAAATGATTCGGTAACAATCCGACTGGGATGGAGATATTCCCTCCATCCCTCCGCTCTACGCCGTACCAGGGCGACCCACCCTAACTAAAGAACCCGGTCGCCGTATTCCCCGGGCAACATCCCCCAGAGGAGTTTCCCGCCATGGCCTGGAGCCTACCGCGTCTGTCCCGTCGTACCTTTCTGAAATCCAGCGGTTACGGAACTGCTGGTCTTGGCCTGCTCTCCCCCATCTCGACCCTGGTGAGCGAAGCGCTCGCATCCGATGAGGAGGTGAAGGAAGAGGTGAGCTATAGCATCTGCAATTTTTGCTCCTCGCTCTGCAACCTGCGCGTCACTACCCACACCAAGGGCGGGGATAAACGCATTGTCAAGCTGGACGGCAATCCTCACTCAACCCTCAATCGGGGCAAAATCTGCGCCCGAGGCCAGGCGGGACTGCGACAGACCTACGATACCGACCGTATCAAGACCCCCCTCATCCGCATCGAAGGCAGCCGGCGTGGGGAGTACAGGTTTCGTCAGGCCAGTTGGGAAGAGGCTTGGGACTACATCGCCAAAAAGCAGGCCACCGCCGAGATCAAACCCTGGGAGTGGGCCATGGTGGGTGGCTGGACATCCTGCGTCTTCTATATGAACTGGGCGGTGCCCTTCGCCATGGCCAACGAGGTTCCAAACATCATTGCCTCGCCCATGCAGCACTGCGTCACTACCGGTCACCTTGGGACGGATCTGGTCACGGGAAACTTCAATATCCATGACGAAGTACTACCCGATTTCGACCACGCCAAATATATCCTCCTGGTGGGTAATAACGCCTCGATCGGTGCCGTATCCACCTGCCGCATGGTGCGCTTTGCCCAGGGCCGTAAGAATGGCGCCAAGATCGTAGCCCTTGACCCCCGCTGCTCGGAGACCGCCGCCAAGGCGGACGAGTGGATTCAGATCCGCCCCGGTACCGATCTCGCCTTCATGCTGGCACTGATGCGCATCCTGATGAAGGAGGAGCTTTACGACGGCGAGTTCGTCCGGCGTCACACCAACTTGCCGTTCCTCATGACCCGAGACGATAAGGGCGACTGGCACCTGGTGACGGACGCGGAGGGGAGTCCACAGGCAGTGGAAGAAGATTCCGACAAGCTGCGCTCGCTGAAGAAATTCAGCAACCATAATCACAAGGACTACGAAGGCCATGGCTTCACGCCAGGCCTCCAGGTCCCACCAGGCTTTAGCCTTGAGGGTCGCCCTGTAAAGACGGTCTTCCAGGTCCAACTTGAGGAACTTGACCCCTATACCCCTGAATGGGCGGCGGAGATCACCGGGATTACGGCGCAGACCATCAGCCGCATCGCCCATGAGTTTGGCAACACACGGCCCGCCATCGTCGACCCAGGGTGGCATGGAGCCCGCTTTGGCAACATCATGATGCTGCGGCGGGTACAAGCCATGGTTCAGGCCCTCATCGGCGGTATCGACTCGGTGGGTGGCTGGATGAATTCGGGTGAAGTCCATCACAAGGCCCACCAAATGTACCATGCCATGGAGGATGGCTATGAGATGGGCGCACCCCTCGCCAATCTCGCTGGCATGGCCTTTGCCAAAATGGTGATCGGTGCCGTGTCCCAAGGCAATAATTTTTCTCATGGAAAACCAGGTTTTGCCTGGGCCTGGAATGCCCAGGAAAAGGCGGCTGGCCGGTTCAACGTAGCCTTGCCGGTAATGACCGATTCGGGCCTGCGCGAATCGGTTGAGGCCAAGCTCCAGTTCAAGGGTGAGCCCTACCTGACCCGTGCCTTCATCATCAATGCCGCTAATCCCGTCCGACACTATTACCCCGACAGCTACTGGAAGGAGACCCTCAGCCACCCAAACGTAGCCCTGGTCGTCATGGTGGAGGTGCTGCCCTCGGATACGGCCCCTTACGCGGACGTGATCCTGCCTAACAGCACTTATCTCGAACGGAATGAGCCCACCCTGTACGGCAATGGGGTAAACCACGATCTCGCCCTAACCACCCGCTATGCCGCCATCGAGCCCCTCTATGACACTGAGGAAACCGCTGACATCCTGCTGAGAATGACCGAGATCATCAGTGGCAATCGGGAAGGTTTTCTCAACTGGGTGGAAAGGCTTACCGGGCTTAAAGCCGCGCCGGTCCAAAAGGCCTACGCGGAACTCCAAAAAACCCAGAAGAAGGGGGCTTTCGCCGCCGCCTGCCGTCGGGTCTCCTTTGCCCAAACCGCGGCGCGGCTCGGCACCACCCCCGAGGCCATCGATGCAGTCCTGCGTAACAGGGGCGTTTACTTGGAGGAAAAGAGAGAAACTATCCTCGACCAATGGAGTATGCCCCGGCGCATGCCGGTACCTACCGATAGTGGCCGATTGGAGTTCTACAGCGGACTGATGCGCAGTCTGCGCGATGCGGGCCACAGCGAGCCGAATTTCAGTGTTCTGGCGACCTGGATCCCCCCTGAATATCGGAATGGCGAACCTGCGACGATAGCGCTTGCAGACGATGAATTTTTCTTCGCCTACGGCAAGACCCCTACCGTCTCCCACGGATCCACCAACAGCAATAACCCCGTGTTGGCGGGCATCAATCAGTTCAAGGGAGGTATCTATAAGGGAGTATGGATACACCCCAATAGGGCGGCCAGGCTGAATATCAACGACGGCGATCCGATCCGGCTCACCAACACCAAGTCGGGGCAAGTCACTGGCGGTCATGCCCACATCACGCGCCTGGTGCATCCCGATACCCTTTTTGTTTACTCCTCTTTCGGGGTCGAAAACAAGGCGCTTTCCCGAACCCACGGCGATGGCACGGCCACGAACAAGCTCATCCCCTACCAGGTCGAGCCAGTGGTGGCGGGTTTTCGCTCCCAGGAGTTCACGATCCGGGTAGCCAAGGTTTAAGGAGGACAGGCAATGACTCACTATGCCATGGTCATCGACCTCAACACCTGCGTAGGCTGTAATGCTTGCATGGCCGCTTGCGCCTTAGAGAACCAGACCCCCGTGTGGGATGATCACAAGTGGCGCACCTATGTCCACGACAAGGAGATCGGGGTAGGTAACAATGTGCATCGCCGCTTCTTCCCACGCCTCTGTAACCACTGTGATAACCCGCCCTGCATGAGCGTCTGCCCCACTGGAGCTACTTATAAGAAGCAGAATGGCATCGTCATGGTCGACCAGGAACTCTGCATGGGCTGCGGTGCCTGCGCCATGGCCTGCCCCTATCATGCCCGCGTAGCCATCACCTATGCGGATGTAAGGATGGGCAAGGAGTTTTATGGGTCCGCTTACCGGCGCTCCAGCCCTAGCATGGACAAATGCTCCTTCTGCGATCATCGGGTTGAACAGGGGCTCAAGCCTGCCTGTGTCGAGACCTGTGTCGGCTCTGCCAGACTGTTCGGTAATCTGGAGGATCCCCAAGACCCCGTGGCGCAGATGGTGGCCAGTGGGGTAGCTAGACCCCTCATGCCCCACATCGGCACCCGTCCCAACGTGTTTTACATAGATGACCTCAAGTGGAGGGGCTGAGATGGACGTCACCATGAGTTATGAGACCCAGAACCTCTGGACCTGGTGGCTTGCCATGTATCTTTATACCGGTGGCTTGGGCGCCGCGACCTTGGCGGTAACCTTCCTCACCGATATGTACCTCAAGCCCCACCGCAATTTGGTGATCTGGGGGGCAGGGGCGGGTGTCATTTTACTGGCCCTGGGCTCCATGATGTTGTTTAGCCACCTATTACACCACCTTGCGGCTATCCACATACTAAATCCCCTTGTTTTTATTAAGAGACCCAATGCCTGGATTGCCTGGGGTACCCAATTCATCATCTGGATGATGGTTTGGGGAGTGCTCTATGCCCTACCCTACGCCAGGGAAACACCCTTGCTGAAACGCCAGCCGCTGATCAGTAGGGTCCTGGAATGGGGTCTGGTCATGAAGGTTAGCGAAGCGGTAACGCGATTTCGAAAATTCGTCGGCTGGTTGGCGGTGATCAATGGTGTCGGGGTAACGGTCTATACAGGCCTGTTGCTGCAGTCCTTCCCCGCCGTTGCCCTGTGGGCCAATCCGGGTGTGCCGCTGCTCTTTACGGTGTCAGCCTTCTCGACCGCCATGGCCTTCCTGCTCCTGATCATGTACACCGTCATCAAGGACGCGGAGGATACCCGTATCCGGTTACTCTATGAACGCATCGATCTGGTGCTGATCTCATCCGAACTGGTGATCCTGTTCTCCTTTTACTTCTACCTCAAACGCGGGTCCGAATCGGCCATTCGTTCCTGGGAGCTTCTTTTTACCGACTTCGGGTGGTTGATAGGCTTCATCGGTTTTGGCCTGATCGTGCCTTTCTTCCTGGAACTCAGGGGGGTAGTCAAAGGCTGGACCAGTCATGTGCCGATTATCACCGCCTCGGTCCTGGTCCTGATGGGTGGCTACCTGTTGCGGCACTACTTCATGTACGCGGGGATCTACGCCTATCCCTGGTAGGGCAGGGAATGGGATCGAGGGATCAATAGAATGGAATCAAGCCATAGGCCGCCTTGGAAGGCAGCCTATGGCCAAGGTTGAAAGGAGAGGTAAGAGAGGTAGATGCGGGGCATCATCTGCCGTACTTACGAGGCATCAGTCGGTCCACAAGCTTGATGAACACACTGGCACCGCCAAGATAGAGTACAAACACGATCAATATTCCGGCTCCTGAACCGGCAAGGCCAAGTAAATTTTCCATGGGATTCTCCCAGCGATCTCCGTAGCTAATTAAGTGGATTGTTCGCCATGTAATTTTAGTATCTTCTTAAATACCTATCAAACCTTTTCCTGAAATACCTTCTCGACCATGGCCACCGACCGCAATCGAAATCCGCGGCAGCTTTATATCCTTTCCGCCCTACTGGCCTTTCCGGTAGATGACGCCCTGGACTCCCTGCGAGACATGCTACCAATGGCCCCTTGGTTGGCGCCCGCCATCGAGGAGTTGGCGAAACTGTCCCTGGAACATTGGCAAGGGGAGCACACCCGTCTCTTCTTGAGTGGGTACCCAAAGACGCCATGCCCCCCTTTCGAATCAGCTTATCGTCAAGGTCAGATGGGGGGAACTGCGGTGGGGGATCTTCATGCCCTTTACCGTCGGGCTGGCCTGGAGGCAAGGCAGGCGCCTGCCGATTACCTGGGAACCTTACTTGAATGCCTGGCCCTGCTCGAGGCGCGGGGCGATGCAGAGGAGATTATTGGGGAGTTATGGGGGGCGCATCTCCAACACTGGCTCCCCCGTTTCGCGCGAGACCTCCAGCTCCATGGAGAACTTGAAATCTACCGCCTCCTGGGAGCACGGTTGGCGGGACTGTGCGGGGAGAAGGAACTTGCCTGACGACCCATGGTTACTTTGCTCGCCGGAGCTTGAAAAGGACAGCGCCTTATCCGAGGCGGTCCTAAGGATTCACCAAACCATTCTGCGTGAGCAACTGCAACAGGAACCCTGTCTGAATCTCAACCTTGGGATCCAGCTACGGGCCTTACGCCGGCTCGAAGACTGGCGAGTCCTGCTTCTCCTCACTCCCTGGATGCTGGTGCGACTGCTCTTTCCCGACCGGACCCCGCCTCTTGCGCTTCCTTGCGGCTGGACCGCCCCGGAGCGGGCAAAATCCCCCTACCAGGTCCTGGGTCCCCGTATCCATTTCTCGCTCCTCGGCCAGTCCCAGCAAGCCCATTTGAGCTTCCATCAAGACTTGGGCCACTTTCTCTTGCAGCCCCTTTGCCTCGACATGTCGAGTTATGCAGACTCCGAAGCGGTGTTCGAGGCCTGGGGACAGGTCATTCTTACCCGTGATGAGAATATGCAGAAGGCCAGGCGGGACTGTCCCTTGCAGAAAGAGATGTCCAGGCGAGAGTTCTTTACTCGCTTCAAGTAATAGAATTAGCCCTCACCCCAGGGCAGCGGCAATGCCTGGCGCGGAGATGTAGGCTCCAGGGACTCGATCAGGGCGATCAGGCGACCCAGGGCCCCCCGGTTGCTCGCCACCACCCGCTGGCCATTCTCCCCGATACGCGCTCGCGTGGCGGCATCATCGAGCCAATCCACCATCAGGTTGGCGAGGGCATCGGCATTGGCCACCTGGACCGCCGCACCCTCCTGGACGAGCAGTTCCGTGATCTGGGCGAAGTTGAAGGCATGGGGACCTATGGCCACGGGAACCCCGGCCGCCGCCGCCTCCAGCAGATTGTGGCCACCCACGGGAACCAGGCTCCCGCCTATGAAGGCGGCATCCGCGGCCGCAATCAGGGCCGGCAGCTCTCCCATGGTGTCCCCCAAGAACACCGCATCCTCCGTGCCGCAACTCCTGCCACTGGAACGGCGCACGGCGGGCAGGCCCAGGCGCCCAGCCAGACTGGCAACTCGATCGAAACGTTCCGGGTGGCGGGGGACCAACACCAGGAGGGCCGTGGGCAAACGCGCGAGTATCTGGCGGTGCCCCTTCAACAGCGGCTCTTCCTCACCCTCATGGGTGCTGGCGGCTACCCACACCGGGCGATCGGTTCCCCAGAGACGCCGCATGGCCTCGGCGCTGTCCTGAAGACTCGCCGGCTGACGTAAATCAAACTTGATACTGCCAGTCACCCTTACCCGTTCCGACGGCACCCCCAGGTCGATGAAGCGCTGGGCATCGGCATTGGTCTGGGCCGCGACCAGTGACAGGCGGGAGAAGGTTTGTCGGGCGAAGCCCCCGAGGCGAGCATAGCCCCGGGCAGAACGGGCGGAGAGACGGCCATTGCCCAGGATCACCGGGATGCCTCGTCCTTGGCAGACCCTCAGCATGTTGGGCCAGATCTCAGTCTCCATGACCAGCACCAGCCGCGGCCTGACGCGATTCAGAAAGCGAGTGAGGATGGGGGTGAGATCGAAGGGGATATAGACATGGCGCACCTGATCCTCGAACAGGGCGCGCAGGCGAGCGGAACCAGTCGGTGTGGTCGTGGTGACCATGACCCCCAGATCTGGGTGCTTGTCGAGAAAATATTTGATGAGGGGCGCGGCGGCCTGGGTCTCACCCACCGATACCGCATGAATCCAGATTCCCGCCGCCAGGGGCCGATCGCCATACCAGCCGAGACGCTCCCGCCAGCGCCGGCGATAGGCGGGGGCACGCCAACTCCGCCACAGGAGCCGGAGCAGGGCAAAGGGCAGGGCCAGGTAGAGCAGCAGGCTGTAGAGCCAGTTCAAAGACCACACCCCTTATGCCTTATTGGTAATAGCTACAGGGTTGTCAGTCTAGCACAGGGCAGGGGCGGGAATTTTCACTGGCGCGGAGAAGGAAGTCCACTGGGGTCAGAGCCCGGGTTCCTGACGCAGGCGGTCGCGCCAGGCCTTCAGGTCCGCCGTTGGGGCGTGCTTGACGCCAAACTTCCAGCCGAAACCGAGGAGGTTGTCGCCAAAGGAGATGGCCTTACGTGGCAGACCCAGAGGGTGATCCAGCGGCGAGACCGCGCCGCGGAGACAGGTGGTGGCGCTGATATAGCCGGCAGCGTGCACGGCATGCACCGTGTCCAGGTCGAAATTCCCAAAGGGATAGCAGAAGTGGCGGACCTGGGTTCCCAGCATATCCTCGAGGGCGGCCTTGCTGGCGGTCAGTTCCCGCCACCGCTCCGCGGGGCTGACCTCAGCCAGGCGGGCGTGACTGACGGTGTGGGAACCAATGGTGATACCGGCGGCCTGGAGCTCGCGCAAACGGGCGGCATCCATCAGACGGGGTCTGCGCCGGCCAGGCTCCGGCCGATACCATTGGATCGGTTGGCCCAACCAGCCACTGATGGCATAGACCGTGGCGCTAAAGCCATAACGAGCCAGGACCGGCAGGGCAAAGTCAGCAAAGTTGTCGTAGCCGTCATCGAAGGTCAGCACGACTGACCTCGATGGCAGCCGCCACTCCCCGGCGATACCAGCCAGGGCCTGATCCAGGTCCAGCACCGGGATGCCCAGGGCATGAAGCAGTCCCATCTGGCGGGCAAAACGCCGATGGTCGCAATAATTGGCCCTGTTCGCCGCCATGGGGGCGAACCGACCCACCTGGTGGTACATGAGAATGGAGAGGCGGGGATCGATCACGATGAAGGTAATGAAATTATAAGGCTATGACTTTAATGAATAAGTTTTGACTTTTGATAGGGCTCTTTCCGGCTGGTCCTAACTTGACAAAGAAACGGCATACCTTCATTGTTCCAATATCATGTCTCAAAAAGCCTCGGACTGCCCACGATTTTCCGCGACCGAGCCAACCCGACCCTGGCCTTTCCGTAGCGCCGGGTTGGAGTGCTAGCCTTGGCCGATTCCCGCACCCTGGCCGTCTTCCTCTCCTTTTCCGGTACGGGCGGCGTTGAGCGGATGGTGCTGAATTTGCTGCCTGAATTCGTCAATGCGGGAATCGAGGTCGATCTCCTGGCCATTCTGAAGCACCCGATACCGGAATTGCAGTCGGTTGGCGATGCCGGTGTCCGCTTGGTGAAACTCGAGGTCCGGCATTCCACTACGGCGGTCCCCGCCCTGATCCGCTACCTGAGGCTTCACCGGCCTGCCGCGCTCCTGGCGGCCAAGGACCGGGCAATCCGGACGGCTGTGATCGCCCGCAAGCTCAGCGGCCAACACCCGAGGCTGGTAGGTCGATTGGGAACTCACCTTTCCGCCGCGCTGCGGAACCGGTCACCGCTGACGCGCTGGTTGCGGACCTGGCCGATGCACCTGATCTACCCGGGTGTGGATTGCATCGTCGCCAATTCCGAGGGGGTGGCCGAGGATACGCGCCGGCTGACGGGGCTTCCCCCCGCACGGGTCGAGGTCATCCGTAACCCCGTCGTCACCCCAGCCCTGGCCAGGCTGGCCGGGGAGCCCCTGACCCATCCCTGGTTTCAGCCGGGTGCAGTCCCCGTCATTCTGGGTGCCGGACGACTCACCCCCCAGAAGGACTTCCCGACCCTGATCCGTGCCTTCGCTCAGGTTCAACCCCAGAGACCCTGCCGCCTGATCATCCTCGGTGAAGGCAAGCTCAGGGCAGAGCTGGAAGGGCTGGTGACGACACTGGGTCTGGATGGAGAGGTGTGCTTTACCGGCCATGTCGCCAATCCCTACCCCTTCATGGCACATGCCAGGCTTTTTGTCCTCTCATCCGCCTGGGAGGGCAGCCCCAACGTCCTTACCGAGGCCTTAGCCCTGGGTACCCCAGCGGTCGCGACGGATTGTCCCAGCGGGCCACGGGAGATTCTGCGCGGTGGTGAGTTTGGGCCCCTGGTGCCCGTGGGTGATGTCGCCTCCCTCGCCAGCGCCATCCTGGCGACCCTGGAGCAACCCCTACCAGCGGAGTTTTTGCGGCAGGCCGTCCGTGAATACTCCTCCCCCCTCAGCTCCCGGCGCTATCTCGAAGTACTGGGGCTCATCTAGTGGCCGTCGGACCCGAATCATGCTGCTGTCCTTGAAATACCGCTTTCTCTTTATCCATATCGCCAAGACGGGCGGCACCAGCGTGCGCGATTCCCTCGTCTGGTATAAATGGACCGATCCCTATCGGCTGCCTCAATTTATCTGCAGCAAGATCAGCGGCCTGATGGGGCATCGCATCGGGGCCAAATTTCCGCGCCATGCCAAGGCCATCGCGGCCCTGGAGATGCTGCCTCTCGACCTCTATCAGCAACTCTTCAAATTCGCCTTCGTTCGCAATCCCTGGGACCTGCAGGTCAGCTCCTTTCATCACATCCGGCGGGAGAGGCCGGATTTAATGGCCGGGATCCCTGACTTCGCTGCCTTCCTGAACTGGAAATTCGATCCCTCGCGGCCACCCCAGTACCATGCCGATATGTCCACCGTGGTCCAACGGGATTATCTGGTTGATCTGCACGGCAACCTTATCGTCGATTACATTGGTCGCTATGAATTTCTCGCCCAGGATTTTCAGACGGCTTGCCAGAAAATAGGGATCACGCCACCCAAATTGGCGCATAGCCGTCGAGCCACCGACCGCGGGAAGGATTACCGGACCTATTTCGACGATGAGACCGCTGCCCTCATCGCCAGGCACTACCAGGCGGACTGCGAGCAGTTCGGTTATCGCTTCGACGACCCCAGCGCCTGTCACCTGACCGGGAGTTAGCCTAGCCCACATGATCGCCAGGCCAACATCCAGGGGGAAGAGTCGCCTGGCCCTCAGCATCCGTGGGGCAATCGGACCCCATTGGCCTCACCACTAGCTCACGAGAGGCGCTCCCGCCCCGCCATGACCTCAGCCTCGACGCTACCAAACGCCACGCCACGCAGCATCCTGATCATTCGGCTCAGTGCGATTGGGGACATCATCATGGCCTCGGGCGTGATTCCCTGTCTGCGCGCCGCCTTCCCCACCGCGACCCTTGCCTGGTTGATGGAGGCGGGTAATGAAGATCTGCTGCGCCATAATCCCCGTCTCGACCGGATCTATAGCTGGCCGCGCCGCCGCTGGCGCGCCTTGCGCAAGCAAGGTGACTATCGGACCTGGTGGCGGGAATTCTGGCAGTTGCAACGGGATCTACGTCATCAGCAGTTCGACTGGATCCTGGATCTACAGGGATTGATGAAGAGCGGGGCCTGGGCCTGGCTGACCGGAGGCCGGCGGCGCATCGGCCTGGGATCGAAGGAGGGATCTCAGTGGCTGATGACGGAGACAGTGGCGCGCGACCTCGATAGCCCACTGATCGCAAAAGAGTATCGTCGATTGATGGTGGAGTTGGGCGCCGCGCCGGAGCGCTTCGCAATGGACATCGTCATCTCCCCCGCCAGCGCCCGACAGGGCAGGAAACTCCTGACAGAGGCCGGGGTTTCCACCCCTTACGCCATCTTCTGTCCCTTTACCACCCGTCCCCAGAAGCATTGGCTGGATGAGCGCTGGAGCCACCTTGCCCAGCGGCTCCGCGAGACAACCGGGATAGTGCCGATCCTGGTGGGTGGCCCCGCCGATAGGGCTCACGGGGAGGCAATCGCGGCTGCCTCCCGGGGTAGCGCCCTGAACCTCTGCGGCCTTACCCGGCTCGACGAGGGCGCTGCCCTGATCGAGCGTGCGACGCTGGTGGTTGGCGTGGACACGGGCATGACCCACTTGGGCATAGCCCTGGATCGGCCTACCCTGACCCTGCTCGGTTCCACCGACCCCTACTTCGCGACCGGCACGGAACTGGGGCGGGTTCTCTACCATTCCTTACCCTGTTTCCCCTGCTATCGGCGCCCAACCTGTCAGGGCGAATTTATGTGCATGCGGCTGCATGAAGTCGATCAGGTATTGACCGCGGCGCGGGAACTGCTGGCCAGGGCTGAATTACTTCACTAGGAGACTCCTATCGGTGTGTGGCATAGCTGGCGTCGTCCTGCGGGGAGAAAAGGTTTCCGAGACCCTGCTCGCACCCATGGCCGAGCGCCTGCAGCATCGCGGGCCCGATGGTCATGGCTTTTTCACGGCCGACGGGTTTGGTCTGGTCCACACACGCCTGTCGATTATCGATCTCAGCGGGGGTAGCCAACCCATCCTGGGGGATGGCGGCCGGCTGGCCATCGTCGCCAATGGGGAAATCTACAACTACCTGGAACTGCGGGACGAATTGGAACAGAGCGGCCGGCCCTTCGTGACCCATTCCGACAGCGAAACCATCCTCCAGGCCTATGCCGAGGATCCCGGACATTTCGTCGAACGGCTGCATGGCATGTTCGCCTTCGCCCTTTATGACGGCAACCGCAAGCGCCTGATACTGGCTAGGGACCGTCTGGGCATCAAACCCCTGTATTACGCACGGCTGCCAGACCGCCTCGTCTTCGCCTCGGAAATCAAGGCGATTTTGCCCTTGTTGCTAACCACCCCGGCCATCGCCCCCGAGGCCCTCTCGGAATTTTTGCACGACCACTGCAGCATCGGCGAACAGACCCTCTTCAGGGATATCAAGCGGGTCGCGCCAGGCGAGATCCTGGAAGTGGATGCCGATTTAAACCTCAGCCGGCGACGCTATTGGTCCCCTCTGACTCTGGTACCGCGCCAGATCGATTATGCCGAGGCGGAGGCCGAATTCGAGGTCCTGTTCGAACGGGTCATGCGCGAACACGTCCGCTCGGATGTTCCCTTCGGCCTCTTTCTGTCCGGAGGCAATGATTCCGCCATCCTCCTGGCCATGCTCAGCCGCTTCCAGAGCCAGCCGGTACGCACCTTTTCGATCGGTTTCCAGGACGCGATCATGAAGGACGAACTGGACGACGCCGAGCGGATGGCGACGCTGTTCAAGAGCCAGCACACCGCACTGCGTATCGACCGTGATGCCTTGTTCCGACGCCTGCCCCATAGCGTTTGGGCCGCCGACGACCTGATGCGGGATTACGCCAGCCTGCCCACCTCGGCCCTCTCCGAGGCCGCTGGTCAGGAACTCAAGGTGGTGTTCAGCGGTGAGGGGGGTGACGAGGTCTTCGCTGGCTATCGACGCTATCGGCAGCCCGCCCTCGCCTGGTGGTTCCTGAATCTGATCTCGCCCGGCTCCGGGGGCTTTCGCACGCGTAGCGACTGGTGGCGATCCGGGTCACAACGGCTGCTGGGGCCCAGCCTGAGTAGCCTGCGGGGCCAATTCCGCGAGCCTTATCAAAGGGCCTGGCAGGCCACGCCGGATTCCTGGAGCCACCTGACCCGCTGCCAGTACACCGACCTGGTCACCGATCTGCCGGACAGCCTGCTGGTCAAGGTCGATCGAATGATGATGGGGTTTGCCTTGGAGGGGCGGGTGCCATTCCTGGATCATAGGGTCGTCGAATTTGGCCTGTCTCTCCCAGACCAACTGAAGGTGTATGGCACCACCCCCAAGGTCTTTCTACGCCGCTGGGCGGAACGCTACCTGCCGCGTGATCACATTCAGAAAAAGAAGCGCGGCTTTCGGGTTCCGGTCAGGGAATGGCTGAGCGGCGATTTTCTCAGGCATCTGGAACAACAACTCCTGCGCAATGGCGCCATCCAGGAGTGGTTCGACACCCGGCACCTGCCTCGGCTCTTCGCCTTGCAGCGCCGCTCCGGCACGGCCAGCCGGGAGATCCTCTGCCTGATGCAATTCGCGATCTGGCATCGCTTGTTCATCGAGCAACCGGGGACCAAGCCAACCGTCGCCGAGGACCCCAGGGACTGGATCAGCTAAGCCGGCAGGGTGGGTACTCGGGCTAGCTTCCGGCGAGTTGGCGGTAGAGTGCCAGATAGTGCGCCATGATGGTCGTGCGGGAGAATTCGGCCTGAACCCGGGCCTGGCCCTGCCGGGCGAGGGTCTGACGCAAGTTGTCGTCCGACAACACCACCCTGATCCCCTCGGCCAGGGCCTTGGCGTCCCCGCAGGGGAGACACCAGGCATCTTCGCCGTGGCGTGTGATTTCCCGGGCGCCCCGGAAGAGGGTGGTCACCAGGGGTTTGGACCAGCCCCAAGCCTCCAGGATCACGTTGCCCAGGGTCTCCGCCTCCAACGAGGGGAAAACGATGAGATCCGCCATCTGGAAAAAGGGCCCCGTCTCATTGCGCCAACCGGCCCAATGGATGCGCCTACCCAGACCCAGTGCCTCCGACTGGGAGCGCAGTTCAGCATCGAGGTGTCCTTCACCCAGCAGCACCAGGTGAAGCGGGCGATCGGCAAGGGTCGCGGGTAATTCCGCCATGGCTGCCACCAAATAACCCAGACCCTTGACGGGAGCAAAACGCCCGGCACTCACCAGCACCCAGGCCTCGTCCGGTAGCCCCAGCTCCGCGCGCAGGGCCTGAATGGCCTCGACCGGAACTGGCCTGGCCTGATCGACGAAGTTATAGATCTGATAGACCCGCCCCGCGGGCAGGCCCTGGCGGATCAGCCAGTCACAGAGGCCCTGAGTGTTACCGATCCAGGCATGGGCATGGCGATAGGGATGCAGGGCAAAGTAGCCTCCCAGACGGGCGACATGCACCGGCCCCCGACCCGGTTTGATATGGGTGAGCCGGGTGGCCCGGCCCATGTAGGTTTGGACGATATCCGGCTGGACGCGGCCAATCAGCCGTTTCACGGCCATCCGCGACAGAGGGTCCCAGACCGTGCGCATGGGTAGCGGGTGCAGGGGCAAGGACCCCAGATCGAGTTTGGCGAGCGCGCTCCCGGCCCGGATGGCCAATTCCGCCCGGCCACCCGTCTCCGCCAGGGCGCGGGCAAAGCGCCCAAACCAATGCTCAGCCCCGCCGATCCCTATGCTACCGATGATTTGCAGGCTCAAGGGTTCAGTCATGAGGGGCCTCGGCCCGGATGCTTGGCGCCAGTTCCCGATATACGGCCAGATTGCCCTCGACCATGGCTGGAATCGAAAACTCGGCGCTCATGAGGACGCGCCCGCCGCGGCCCAGGCGTCGTGCCAGTTCCGGATCCCGCAAGAGTCGACCAATAGCCGCCCCCAAGGCTTGAACATCGCCGGGAGGGAAGAGCAGGCCGTTGACACCCTCCCGTACCGCCTCGGGGATGCCACCCACCTGGCTGGCGATGACGGGCACGCCGGCGCTTGAGGCCTGCAAGAGGGAGACGCCCAAGCCCTCCATGGTCGCGGGGTGGACCAGCAGGTCCAGACAGGGCATCAAGTCCGGCAAATCCGAGCGAAAGCCGCAAAGCAGGACCCGGTCGTTCAGTCCCGCCGCGGCGATACTCCCTTCCAGACTCGCCGCCTCGGGTCCCTTGCCGAAGAGGAGTACCCGCAGGGTGGGGAACTCCGCCACCAGAGGCGGCAGGGCCTGAAGAAGAAATCGGTGCCCCTTCCGGGCGATGAGTTGCGCCACCACCCCGATCACGGGGCCATCGAGGGGAACCCCCAGCCGCTGACGCAGGATTTCGCGATCGCGCGGACCCCCGAAGGCTTGAAAATCCACTGCGCTGCGCACAACCCGCAACTTGTCCGGGGGTAAACCCGCCGCCAGCAGGACCGCGCCTATGCCCTCGGAAATGGCGATCACCCGGTCGTACAGGCGATATTTCAGCTTCACCCGCCAGCTGGGCTCCGGGTTATCGACCCGACGGGAGTGGATCACCCTTACCCCCGCCAGACGCCCAGCGATGCCGCCCAGGACATCGGCGCCGCGACGGCTGTGAAGATGCAGGACGTCCGGTCCGAACTGGCGGATTTTCCAATAAATCGCTGGAATCAGTGCCAGGTCCAAGTCGCCGCCCATATCCATTGCGAACACCTGCGCGAAGGGCGCGGCATCCACCGCGATTTCGCTACCGGCCCGGCAGATGAGGCCATTGGTCACTCCCAGCTGGGCCAGGCCCTCCAGCAAATAGAGCACCTGACGCGCGCCACCGTAAAGGTGCCTGCCAGCCTCGACATGGAGCACCTTCATGGGTCTGATCGTTGCAGGGGAAATTTCGGCAGGCTCCACAAAGCGATGTTTATCGTGCCGCCAATTGGCACAGGGCCTGGACCAGGGCGGCGTCATCGGCCCGCTCGGCCAGGGCGACCCGCGCGAAGCCCATCCCCACGGCATCCAGACGGGTCCGCTCACTGACCACCGCGAGGGGAGTAGCCAGGAGGCGCGCCCGGCCCGCCTCACCCAGCAACCGCAGCAGATTGTCGAGGATCTCGCCGCTGGTGGCAGTGACGAAGTGAACCTCCCGCTCCCATCCCTCCAGCAGGGCGGCCGGTTCGACCTCGGGCAGGGTACGAACATAGACCTCGGCATGGGTCACCTCGGCTCCCCGCACCCTCAAGGTGTCTCCCAGTACAGGGCGGCCGCCCTCGCCACGCACGATGACGGCCTTCAGGCCGCTGATGTTCTGCAGTTCCGGGAGGGCGAGGAGGGATTCACTGTCATAACGCGCCTCGGGTACCAGATCCGGGGCACGACCAGCAGCGGTCAGGGCCTCGGCCGTGGCCTTGCCCACCGCCGCCAGGCGCGGCCCGGCGGGCAGGACGCCACCGGGAAGGAGATCCAGGGCGTAATTCACTGCATTGCGGCTGGTGAAGAAGAGGAGATCCATCGGTGTGGCCAGGATGCGTCGGGCGCCTTCCCTATCCCTGGCAGCCTCTATCTCGATGGTAGGAAAGGCAATGGCCCGCCCACCGGCGACCGCGATCAAGTGGCATAAACCCCCCGCCTGAACCCTGGGCCGGGTGACCAGGACGCCGCGTCCGGCGAGATCGCAAGGGGTTGGCACCGCGTCAGGCCCCCGTCAGGGCCTGCAGGATCTCATGGGCCCCCTGGGCAATCAGATCATCCGCCACCCGCATACCCAGTTCCTCAGCCTGGGCGCGGGGCGCCGCACACTCGGCAACCAGCAGGTAGGAACCATCCGGGGTGCCGACCAGGCCCCGTAACCAGAGTTCCTCACCCCTCAGCAGGGCGTGACCGGCGATGGGAACCTGACAGCCACCCTTGAGGCGGCGATTCATGGCGCGTTCGGCGCTGACCCTGAGCGCGGTATCCGGGTGATGCAGGGGTGCCAGCAGGTCCAGGACCCGGGTATCCTCCGATCGGCATTCAATGCCAACGGCCCCCTGACCGATGGCGGGCAGGCTCTCGTCGATGCCGAGACGGGAACGGATCCGTGTCTCGAAACCCAGCCGCATCAGGCCCGCAGCGGCCAGGAGAATGGCGTCGAAATCCCCATTATCGAGTTTCGCCAGGCGGCTGTTGACATTGCCACGCAGGGGTTGGATGTTCAGGTCGGGGCGACGGGAGGCGAGTTGGCACTGCCTGCGTAAGCTGGAGGTCCCGACACACGCACCCGGGGGCAGATCTGCCAGCCGCTCGTAACGGTTGGAGACGAAGGCATCGCTCGGATCCTCGCGCTCGAGAATGACTGGCAGGATGAGGCCCTCGGGCAATTCCACCGGTACATCCTTGGTGGAATGGACGGCAATATCCGCCGAACCCTCCATGAGACCCTGTTCCAATTCCTTCACAAAGAGGCCCTTGCCACCAATCTTGGCCAGCGGGGCATCCAGGATTTTGTCACCACGCGTACTCATGCCCAGGATCTCGACTTGGAGGCCGGGATGCGCGCTCCTTAAAGCCCCGGCCACATGCTCTGCCTGCCACATGGCCAGGGGGGATTTACGGGTGGCGATACGGATTATTTCGGCCATCTTCTCGATCCCAGTGGAAAACGCCATCCTAAGCCGCCATTGCGCGCCCTGCAAATTTTGGGGCGTACGATTTTTCACTTCGCAGTTATCAGCTGGATCAGACAAATTGCGGCCATGAGGCTCGAGGTTGGGATTAGAATCCCAATCTGCCGCCGACCCTCGGAACCGGTAACATTTCGTACCTTTGCCACCCTGGAACCGCCCCCCGCGATGAATGATCCCCACGCCAACGCATCAGCTGCCAGCCTCAAGCCCTGGGCCGGGCGTTTCAACGAACCTACGGACGCATTTGTCGAGGCCTTCACCGCCTCTGTGGATTTCGACCGCCGGCTCTACGCCTACGACATCCAGGGCTCCATCGCCCATGCCACCATGCTGGCGCGCCAGGGTATCCTGACCGAGGCGGAATGGGTTGCCATCCTCGCTGGTCTAGAAAGGGTGCGAACCCGCATCGAGTCGGGTGACTTCACCTGGTCCATTCCTCTGGAAGACGTCCACATGAATGTGGAATCGGCCCTCACCGCCGATATCGGAGAGGCCGGCAAAAAACTTCACACCGGGCGCTCGCGCAATGATCAGGTAGCGACGGACGTTCGCCTCTGGCTGCGCGCTGAAATCGATAGCCTGGATCCAGCCATCGCCCGCCTTCAGACCGCCTTGCTGAACTTGGCCGAGCGGGAGGTGGAGACCGTCATGCCCGGCTTTACCCACCTGCAGGTAGCCCAGCCCATCAGCTTTGGCCATCACATGCTGGCTTGGTTCGAGATGCTGGAACGGGATCGTGAGCGTTTGGCGGACTGTCGCCGTCGCCTCAACGTCATGCCCTTGGGGGCCGCTGCCCTGGCCGGCACCAGCTATCCGATCGACCGTCTCCTGACAGCCGAATTGCTTGGCTTCGATCGGCCGGCGGCAAACTCCCTGGACGCCGTCTCCGACCGGGACTTTGCCATCGAATTCGCCGCAGCCGCCAGCATCCTCATGATGCACCTCTCGCGCTTCTCCGAGGAACTCATCCTCTGGTCATCCGCCCAGTTCGGTTTTGTGGATCTCTCGGATTCCTTCTGTACCGGCTCCTCCATCATGCCCCAGAAGAAGAACCCCGACGTTCCCGAACTGGTCCGTGGCAAGACCGGGCGCATTTTCGGTCACCTGATGGGGCTCCTGACCCTGATGAAGGGCCAACCCCTGGCGTATAACAAGGACAACCAGGAGGATAAGGAACCCCTTTTCGATACGGTCGATAACCTCAAGGGCTGCCTGAAGGTCTTCGCCGACATGATGGCACGCCTGACCTGCAACCGGGAGCGTATGCACGTGGCGGCACGCCAGGGCTTCGCCACCGCCACCGATCTGGCGGACTATCTGGTGCGTCGTGGTGTGCCCTTCCGGGATGCCCATGAGATAGTCGGCAAGGCCGTGGCCCTAGGGGTACGGGAGGGGCGGGATCTGTCCGAACTCAGACTGGCGGAGTTACAGTCCTTCTCCCCCCTGATCGAAGCAGATGTCTTCGACTTTCTGACCCTGGAGGGTTCCCTGGCCTCCCGGGACCACCTCGGGGGCACGGCCCCGAGGCAGGTACGCGCAGCCTTGGCCCAGGCCCGCGAACGGCTGGGGGAGGCAGGCTCTTAAATGTCCCAGCCCTGTCTGAGCTCCGGATTGCCGACTCGCCGGTGCCCTGGCCAACCTTACCACGCCCTCCGGTATGGGAATCCACCCTGGGAGATCCCTGTCACAGGACAAGCCGAGGTTGTCAGGCATGGCCGATAGCCTCGAGGATCTTGATCGCCGCTTGCTCGCCTTCGCCCGGGAACGGGACTGGGAACAGTTTCACTCCCCCAAGAATCTCGCCATGGCCTTGGCGGGGGAGTGCGGCGAGTTACTAGAACAGTTTCAGTGGTTGAGCGAGGCCCAGAGCGCTCAACTGGACTCGGACAAGAAATCCGCCGTGGGCCAGGAAATGGCCGATATCCTCATCTACCTCATTCGCCTGGCGGAACGCCTGGACCTGGACCTGATCGCTGCCGCCGAGGCCAAGATCGCCCTCAATGAGCAGCGCTACCCGGTGAACAGGGTCCGTGGCGACGCCCGCCGGGCGGATGAATACCCTGACTGATGGCCAACTTGGACAGGGCCTGACGCTTATTGCGAGGTAATGGCCCCATGCACCGCCCCCTTGTCCTGCCAAATTGGCCACTTCCGGCGTTCCTGATTCTGCTGGCAGTGAGCGCCCCAGCCCAAGGTAGCGGGAACGCAAACCCTGAGATGCCGGTACCCATTCCCCGGACAAAAATTGCGGCCCTGGGACGAGTGGAACCCATCTCGGAGGAGATCCGGATCGCAGCGGCCATGACCGGGAGGTTGGCGGATGTGCCGCTGGAAGAGGGTGATCCCGTCCACAAGGGTGAGGTGGTGGCGACCCTGGAAAACGCCGATCATCTGGCGCGGGTGCAGGTCGCCGAGGCCAGTGTGGCTAGCGCCCGAGCGGGACTTGACCGGGTCATCAACGGGGCCCGCCCCGCGGAGCGTGCGGAGGCAGCAGCGGCGGTGCGCGAGGCCGAGGCCTTGCTCTTGAAGGCCAATCGGGAATTCACCCGTCAGCAAGGGCTGGCGAATAAGCACTTGGGCAGTGGTCAGGATCTGGACAATGCCGCCAGCGAGCAGGATGTCGGCCGTGCCCGCCTGGCCAGGGCCCGGGAACATCTGGCGGTCGTGGACGCCCCAGCCCGCGATGATGAACTCGCCAAGGCCCAGGCCGAGTTGTCGCTCGCCGAGGCCCGGCTGGCGGAGTACCAGGCGATCTATCAGAAATCCTTTGTACGCAGTCCTATCGATGGCGTCGTACTGCGCCGGATACGCCGCGCGGGGGAGCAGGTCACCGAGTTGGGGGATACCCCGATCCTGGCCGTGGGTGACATCTCCCGGCTTCGGGTGCGCGCCGAGGTGGACGAGGCCGATATCGGCCTGTTGCGCTTGGGACAGGATGCTCGTATCGAGGTCGACGCCTACGCCAACCGCCATTTTCAGGGCAAGGTCGTGCGCATCGGCAATCTCATGGGGCATAAGCGGGTGCTGTCAGAGGACCCTGGAGAACACCAGGACACCCGGGTCCTGGAGGTCCTCATCGATCTGGAGACGAGTATCCAGCTCCCGGTAGGCCTGCGTGTAGACGTTTACATCGCCCTCGACCAACCGGAGTAGGGGCGGCATGTCACCGAGGCTACCGCGATCCGCGCCCTGGGGTAGCCGCATGGCCTGGCTGCTCGCCTGGCGAAACCTGACCCATGATCGCTCCCGTTTTGCAGTGACCCTGGTCGGCATCATCTTCGCCGTGGTCCTGATCGCCATGCAACTCGGCCTCTTTCTGGGCTTCTCGGATGCCACCACCGTCATCATCCGGCATACCCACGCGGATTTCTGGATCGTTGCCCGTGGCGCCCAGAACTTCGAGATCACCATGCCCCTCAAGGAACGCGAACTCTATTTAGCCAGTTCCGTGCCTGGGGTCGGCAAGGCGGAGCGGCTCCTGGTGCAATTCGTCCCCTGGAAAAAACCAGGCGGTGGCGACGAGAGCATCATTCTGGTGGGATTCGATCTCAATTCCGGTTTGGCAGGACCCTGGAACCTGGTGGAGGGGAGTCCGGAGGACCTCCGCCGACCCGACGCCGTCATAGTGGATCGGATCTATATGGAAAAGCTCGGCATCGACAAGGTCGGGGTCGAGTTGGAGATCAAGGGTCAACGGGCACGGGTAGTGGGCCTCACTCAGGGTATCCGCTCCTTCACGACCTCTCCATGGGTATTCGCCTCCTTTCGCACCGCGCAGGGCTTCTCACGCCTACCCGACGACGAATTCAACTATGTGATCGGGACCTTCGCCCCCGGGGCTGACCCGACGGCGGTGCAGGAGGCTCTGGCCCAGGCCCTGCCCCGCTGCGATGTCTATTTGAGTGCCGATTTCGCCGCTCGTACCCGGGATTACTGGATGTTTACTACCGGTGCCGGGGCCTCGGTGCTGGTCTCCGCCCTGTTAGGGCTGCTGGTAGGCTCGGTCATCGTGGCGCAGGTTCTCTACGCCACCACGGTAGATCATCTGACGGAATTCGGCACCCTCAGCGCCATGGGCGCCCCACGCGACTTCATCTACAAGGTCATCCTGGGCCAGGCGGCCATCAGCGCCACCTTGGGACATGTCCCGGGGATTGCCCTCGCCTTGCTCCTGGCCAAGGCCAGCGAATTGTCCGCCGCCGTGGTCCTGGTCCCCTGGGAACTGGCCGTCGGCCTCTATGGGGTCACCCTGGCCATGTGCATGCTGGCATCCCTCATCTCCATCCGCAAGGCCATGGGCATAGACCCGGCCATGGTCTTCCAACGGTGACCGCGTGAGCCCGGCTGCACCTTCCGACCGGGTTTCCAACCCTGCGGCTCCCCCCGCCCTGGAGACGGTAGGGTTGTCCGTCGTATATGGGACTGGACCGACGGCCGTACGGGCCGTCAATGGGGTTGATCTGACCGTGCAACCCGGGGAGATGCTAGCCCTCATGGGGCCCTCCGGGAGCGGAAAAACCACCCTGCTGATGGTTCTTGGCTGCCTGTTGCACCCCAGTGCCGGGTCTGTATGGGTCGAGGGCCGGGATATCGGCAACCTGCCCCCCAGGGAACTGGCGCGACTGCGGCTGGCGCGCATGGGCTTTATCTTCCAAAGTTACAATCTATTCCCGGCCCTCACCGCCCTTGAGAACGTCCAGTTGGCCTTGGAGCTGAAAGGGCGGGATCTGGACGAAGGTGTCGAACTCCTGGGTCGTGTAGGTCTGGGGGAACGCCTGCGCAATTATCCCAAGCAGCTCTCCGGCGGGGAGAAACAGCGAGTCGCCATCGCCCGCGCCTTGGCTGGCAACCCGCCTATCCTCCTCGCTGACGAACCGACCGCTGCCCTGGACTCTGCCAATGGGCGTGCCATAGTCAAGTTGCTGGGCAACCTCGCTCATGATTTGAGGCGAGCGGTGGTGGTCGTCACCCATGATCCGCGGGTAGGTGGGCTTTCCGACCGGATCTTACAGGTCGAAGACGGGCGAATCCTTGGCTGAATTTCACTCTCTGACTCTTGGAGGTCATGACATCGATGCGAAGGCCCATCTCTAGGAGAAACAAATCGCTTCTGCTGTTCCTGCCAGTCATCACCCTGCTTTTCCCGGGCTGTGCCCACATCCGTCAGGAAAAAAAGAATGAAGGCCTGACGGCTGCCACCTATGCCTATGGCAATGCCCTGCGCTGGGGCTACTACGATACGGCCTGGAACTATCTGGATCCCAGCGTCAGGTCCCGGATACTGCCAGATCAACTTCAGCTCAAATCGATTCGTTTGACGGCCTACGAGGTAGTCCAGCCCCCTCTGCTCATTGCCGAGGATGAGGATCAGGCCGAACAGTGGGTCCAGATCGATTATGTACGCCAGGACACCCAGGTCGTGCATAACCTCATCGACCACCAGGTCTGGCATTACGATGCGTCCAGGGAAGGCTGGCACCTGACATCAGAACCCCCGCGTTTTCCTTAATTGATAGCGGAACCGGCTTCCGGGATTGCTCGGGAAGGACCTCGTCATCCTAAATAGGATTTAATATTGAAGATGGTGATGAAGCCTGTTGATAACTCCTTTTCAGTATTGAATTACATAAAAAATAGATAGTTGTGACAATTCGAACCCTTTGGAAAAATGCGACGGATACTGTTTAAGACTTGTGGATAACGTTGAAGTCTTCGTATCCGGGTCCTTTATCCCCAATTATCCACAGGCTTGATACCAGGTTGTGAGCAGTTTATCCCAAGGACGTACCTTTATTGCGGGCGAAAAAAAACCCGCCAGCGGCGGGTTCTCAAATCAATGCCGACGAGGGCCGACTACTTGATCTTACCTTCCTTATAGAGGACATGTTGACGTACAACCGGGTCGAACTTCTTGATTTCCATCTTGCCGGGCTGGTTGCGCTTATTCTTAGTGGTCGTATAGAAATGACCAGTGCCGGCGCTGGAAATTAGGCGGATTTTATCTCGTGCTACCTTGGCCATGGATCTCTACCTCGCTTAGACCTTTTCACCGCGATCGCGCATTTCGGCGATCACTGCATCGATGCCTTTCTTGTCGATCAGGCGCATGGCCTCGGTGGAAAGGCGCAAACGTACCCAGCGATTCTCGCTCTCGACCCAGTAACGATGATAGTGCAGATTTGGCAGGAATCGGCGCTTGGTCTTGTTGTGGGCGTGGGAGACGTTGCAACCAATAAGCGGGCGCTTACCGGTTACTTGGCAGACTTTGGACATGACGCTTCCCTAAGAGGTTGGCCAGGGTCGGGCCTTGTCAGCCAGACCTGAAATTAGAAGACAGGCAAAAATACCTGAATCCTGGCCATAGCGCAAGTGGTTGGGGGCTGGTGGTGTCCCAAGCGAGGGCCGAGGTTCCTTGCCGAGAATCCGGCCTACCGGAGGTCACCAGCACCTGGATCTAACCCCAATAGGAGATAATTTCCGGGGAAACCTGTGGATAACTCGGTATGAAATTTGCCGACCTTCCTGAAGCCAGCGCTTATCCACAGCACGCCAACAGCCACCATGGGAGTTTTCCAGAAGGTCATGAATAGCTTTAGTCTTTGAAAGAAAAGGGCTAATAGCTATCTTTGAAGTTATACACAGACTTCATCATCATCATATTCTTAAAAATCTATCTTATCGAAGATGGTCTCAGCGGTTGGTTCAGCGCCGTTTCCTTTCAATTGCCACGGAAATACATCAGAGCAAGCCTCGTTCGGCGAAGGAAATACCTTGACCATCGCCAATGATCAGGTGATCGAGAACACGAATATCCACCAAGGCCAGGGCCTCCTTGAGGCGCTGGGTGATGCGCAGATCGGCCTGGCTGGGCTCGGTGACCCCGGAGGGATGGTTGTGGGCGAAGATGACGGCGGCGGCGCCGAGTTCGAGGGCGCGTCGTACCACCTCCCGTGGGTGGACGCTGGCGCCGTCGAGGGTGCCATTGAAGAGTTCCTCGTATCTTAGGACCTGATGCCGGTTGTCGAGGAAGAGACAGGCGAAGACCTCATGGGGATAGGCGTAAAGCTTGCTCTTGAGAAAGGCACGGGTAGCCTCCGGACTGGTCAGGGGTCCACTTCGGTTCATTTCGGAGGCCAGGTAACGGCGGCTCATCTCCAGGACGGCCTGCAGTTGGACATACTTGGCTGGGCCAAGCCCTTTGCTTCTACAAAGGTGTTTCTGGTCGGCGGAGAAAAGCCCCCGCAAGCCTTCCAGCTCGGTTAACAAGTCGCGGGCCAGGTCGATGGCGCTCTTGCCCCGGATCCCGGTGCGCAGAAAAATGGCCAGGAGTTCTGCGTCGGTCAAGGCCTCCGCGCCGCGAGCCAGGAGTTTTTCGCGCGGACGTTCATCCTTGGGCATTTCCAGAATCTTCATGCTTACCTTCCACTTGGGTCTTTTGGGGGAATCTACGCGTGCTGGAAGGTGGCTGCAAGAAGGGCTAGGGATGGGTTTGGAGTCCTCATAGGGAATCAGGGTGGGAATGGGTTACAATTTCGCCCCATTCCATTTCTGCCAGGTAGTTCCGGGACCGCGTGAATCCACTGGCTTACAGGCATGTGCTGCTCGGGGTTAGCGGCGGTATTGCTGCCTATAAGGCGGCGGAGCTGACGCGTCGTCTGCGCGCGGAGGGCGCCGAGGTGCGGGTGGTCCTGACCCGGGCCGCCCAGGCTTTCGTCGCCCCCCTGACATTTCAGGCCCTGTCTGGCAATCCCGTCCGCCTTGACATCCTCGATCCGACCGCCGAAGCGGGCATGGATCATATCGAATTGGCACGTTGGGCCGATCTGGTCCTGATAGCCCCTGCCACCGCCGACCTCATGGCGCGGCTGGTAGCGGGTATGGCGGATGATCTGCTCACTACCCTGGCCCTGGCCACCCAGGCGCCATTGGTCCTGGCACCGGCCATGAACCAGCAGATGTGGCATCACCCTGCAACCCAGGCCAATGCCCGACTCCTGACCGAGCGCGGCGTTCGACTCCTCGGACCTGCGGCGGGTGCCCAGGCCTGTGGCGAGGTGGGGCCGGGCCGTATGCTGGAACCCGAGGATATTGTCGCGGCCCTGAGAAAGACCCAACAGGCCAGCCCGCTCGCGGGTCGCCGCATTCTGATTACCGCCGGGCCGACGCGCGAGGCCCTGGATCCGGTGCGCTATGTAGGCAACCGCAGCTCCGGGCGCATGGGCTATGCCCTGGCTGAGGCTCTGGCTGAACGGGGCGCCGAGGTGATTCTAGTCTCTGGTCCTACGGCCCTGGCGGCCCCCTTGAATGTGGAGCGTATCCAGGTGGAATCGGCCCTGGAGATGCATGCGGTGGTGATGGGGTGCATCGTGGAGCAGGAGATCTTCATCGCGGCGGCGGCGGTGGCGGACTACCGGGTGGCCGACCCGGCACCGCAGAAAATCAAAAAGGGTCAGCAGGAATTGGTCCTGCGCCTGGTGCGCAATCCGGATATCCTCGCGGAGGTCGCGGCCCGGCCAACCCCCCCCTTCACGGTAGGCTTCGCGGCCGAGACCGAAAGAGTGGAGGAACAGGCCCTGGTCAAGCTCAGGGCCAAGGGTCTCGATATGATTGCTGCCAACCGGGTGGCTGGGCCCCAGGGTGGCTTCGAGCGCGAGGATAATGCCCTCACCATCCTCTGGCGGGATGGTCGCCGGGAACCTTTACCCTTGATGCCTAAGGCCCGCCTGGCCGAGGCGCTGACGGATCTGATCGCGGAGACCTATGCAGCACAAGTTGCAGATCAAGGTGCTTGACCCCCGGCTTGGCCGTGATTTTCCCCTGCCCGATTATGCAACATCGGGTTCCGCCGGCCTGGACTTGCGCGCCATGCTGGAACAACCTCTGGATCTGCAGCCAGGGGCTACCGAGTTACTGCCTACGGGTCTGGCAATTCACATAGGTGAGCCTGGGGTTGCGGCCATGATACTGCCGCGTTCCGGGCTGGGTCATAACCATGGCATCGTTTTGGGTAATTTGGTGGGGCTCATCGACTCGGATTATCAGGGCGAGTTATTGGTGTCCTGCTGGAACCGGGGCCAGAAGAGCTTTCAAATCGCGGTAGGTGAACGTATCGCGCAACTGGTTCTGGTGCCCATTCTCCGGGCTCGCTTTGAACGGGTGGAATTCTTTACTAGCAGCGATCGGGGTGCCGGTGGTTTTGGACATACTGGAACTAAATGATTAATCAAGTAAATAGCAAGTCATGAAACAAGGTTGGGTGCACAAGATTAATGGTGCAACCATCGGGGAGGATATGGAAAAGGCCCCGGATCTGCATCAGTTCTGGCTATCCTGCCTTTTCGCCCTGGCGCCTCTGATCTTGCTTGCCTATCTGACCGGACTCTATATCTGGGTTGATCGGGAAAATGACTTCGTCACCCTAAAGACCCGCAACTACAGCGAACTGGTAGCGCAGGAGTTGGGTAAGCACGCGGCCCGCATCCAGGAGCAACTTCGTACCTGGGCACGGGATCCGGCCCTGCGCCAGGCTTTCCGCCAGGGAGATGCCAAGGCCATGGGGACAGAGGAGCAGAGGCTGGCCGGACGTATACCCCTGGCCATACGGGTCCGGCTGGTGCCCCTGGAACGTCACGTCGAGGGTAAGACCGATATACCGGATCTCAGCATGGCGGGCTTGGACTTGGTTCATCGTGCCCAACAGGAGCGTGCCACGACCCCGGTCGAGGCCCATCTGGTAGGACAGGATGGTATGCACCTGGCCATCGCCGCCCCCGTTCTGGACGAAAACCAGGAGGGAGTGCTGGGGGTGATCCATGTGACCCTCCCCATGGCCATGCTGCCCTTCCTGCAGAATGAAGGCCCCCACTGGGGTCAGCTCCACTTCCAGCAGGAGGTCGAGATTGAGGTGGCCACCCTGGATCTGCAGTCCCATAGCTCCGCCCCCAACGCGTCACCCAATTTCTGGGTCAATGTCCCCGGCACCAGCCTCAGGGTCGCGGCCTGGATAACACCTACCTCCCTCCTGGCACCTAGGTTACTCATGATCACCCTAGGTGGATTTCTGTTGACCATGAGTCTGATCGCCTTCCTGCTGCGACTGCTCCTGAATCGCCTGGAGCGGTCCCTGGCTGCGGATTATGCCGGTCTGCGCGCCATGATCGAGGACGCTGCCAATACCTGGCCGATCCGCAAAATCCATTGCCGATTGGCGGAGACCCAGCCCCTGATTGAAGCCATTCGCCCCTTGCTCATTGGCCTGGCAGCGGTTCGTCGCCGTGTCCAAATGGAGCAAGCCACTGCGGCGAACCCTCCCGCTGCATCCTCACCGGGTTTCGAGCCTGCGGATTTGGAACTGGGCGAGGTTTCGCCCCTGGCCGACGATCCCCCCGCGTCGCCGAACCCTTGACCCCGGCACCTTATCCTTACCTCTCCCTGTCCAGGTAATCCCATGACTATCGTCCTTGAGCGCGCCCGTAATATCGCCCATGTCCTGGTTGAGGCCCTACCCTATATCCAGCGATTTCAGGGCAAGACCATGGTCATCAAATATGGTGGTAACGCCATGATCGACCAGACCCTCAAGGAGGGTTTCGCCCGGGACGTGGTCCTCATGAAGCTGGTGGGAATCAATCCCGTTATCGTTCACGGTGGCGGACCCCAGATCGGGGATCTGCTCAAGCGGTTGGGAATCGCCAGCGAATTCGTACAGGGGATGCGGGTAACCGATACCGAGACCATGGATATCGTGGAGATGGTGCTCGGCGGTCAGGTGAATAAGGAGATCGTCAACTTCATCAATCGCCACGGTGGACGGGCGGTAGGTCTGACTGGCAAGGATGGTGACCTGATCCGGGCGCGCAAACTGATGCTGCGCCGGGATGCCGCCGAGCTCAAGGAGCCGGAGATCATCGATATCGGCCATGTGGGTGAGGTAGAGAGCATCGATGTCCGGGTGGTCGATATGCTCGTCAAGAGTGGTTTCATCCCGGTCATAGCCCCCATTGGCGTCGGTAAGGATGGCCGTTCCTATAACATCAATGCCGATCTGGTGGCGGGCAAGGTGGCGGAGTTTCTGAAGGCCGAGAAACTGATGTTACTGACCAATACCCCCGGCTTGCTGGATTCCGCTGGACAACTGGTGACCGACCTCGAGGTTAGCCGCCTCGACGATATGGTGAGGACTGGCGTCATCCATGGGGGCATGTTGCCCAAGATCCAGTGTGCGGTGGATGCGGTGCAGGCAGGGGTGACCACGGCCCATATCATCGATGGTCGGGTCGAACACGCCTTGCTCTTGGATCTCTTTACCAATGAGGGCGTCGGCACCCTCATCCGACGGCGCTAACCAAACAGGTCCCTTATTTTTTCAAGGCCTGCTCGAAACCCTGGAGCGTACGCAGCAGATGCGGCTGCAGGCAGGTCGCGGTATCCAGGGCGGTGGCCTGGCAGCGTAGCTCCAGAAACAGGGTCCCGGCGGGCCCCTTATCGTCTGGGACCCTGGTCAGTACGAGATCAGCCTCCCGTTCCTGGGTAAGGGGGGCACCGCTGGCGTTAGGAGCGTTCAGCCGTGGGGCCGCGATGAAGAGGTCTTCGGAATCGCCGACCTGAATTTCCAGTTCCCGCTGGCTGCCGAGATAATCGAGGGCCCTGTTCCAGAGTTGGTCGCATTGGGACTTGTTGCTGCAGGTCACCGCGCTGAAGTGGTCGACATGGCGCTTGTTGGAACCTAGCGCCGCAGCACGGCCAGAAAGGCTGAATTGGCGATAGTGGTTGAGGTCTCGGTCTAGGCGGGCCTGGATGGTGGCCTTCTGCTCCTCACGAACGGCAATACTGGCCTGGGCGCGCTGGATCGACCGCTCGGTCCTGCGGGCACTGATCGTGAATTCCTCGGGAACGGGTTTGCCGGTGCGCTCGATATTTCCGGCATAGGTGTGCAGTCCCGCAAGCCAGGCCTCCTGACGGTGGATGTTGTTCTTGGTGACCCTGATCATGGTGTCAATAGCGGCAATCTGGTTTTCAATGGATCGCATCAGTTCACCCTCTGTAGGAAAGGTATGGAGGAGGCCGCGATCCTCCATCCTCTGCCGATCGATGATCCCTTCCTGACCGGCCCGCAGACGCTCGAGCCTTTCATCGGTTCTGATCTGTTCCGAGGTTCGGGCCGGGGGTACGGTGCGGATGGGGATGCCATCCTTGCGGAGTTCCATGTGGCCCTGACGAACCGAGGTAGGGGGAATCACGTCCGAGTAATGGACATACCCCTGTTCATCGGTCCAACGATAGAGGGCCCCCTGAACGATGAAGATAAGGCCACCGGAAAGGATGAGAATGAGGAACAGGGAGCGAAGGAAGTGGCTCTTGAACACTGAGGCTGGCCTGCGGCCTTATCAGACTCCGAAGCGGGACCGGTAGTTGCGCACTGCAGCCAAGGTGGTGGGCTTGATGGCCACCCCCATGGGTGATTCCTCCAAAAAGGCTACCAAGTCCGTCAGGCTGGCGATGCTGACGACGGGAATGCCATATTGCTCCCGCACCTCCTGAACGGCGGATCTTTCATTCTGGCCGCGTTCCTGACGGTCCAGGGCGATGAGAACGCCGGCGGGTTGGGCGCCTTGGGCCTGGATGATGTCGATGGACTCGCGCACCGAGGTCCCTGCGGTGATGACGTCGTCGATGATGAGTACCCCGCCCCGCAAGGGGTGTCCGACGATGAAGCCACCCTCGCCATGGTCCTTGGATTCCTTGCGATTGAAGGCATAGGGCAGGTCACGGCCATACTGGGCTGCCAGGGCGATGGCAGTGGCGGCTGCCAGGGGGATGCCCTTATAGGCCGGACCATAGAGTAGATCGCAAGCGAGGCCAGAGGCTTGGAGGGCGGCGGCGTAGAAGCCCCCCAGGCTGGCCAGTGCCGAGCCGGTATTGAACAGACCGGCGTTGAAGAAGTAGGGGCTCTGTCGTCCCGACTTGAGTGTAAAGTCACCAAATCTGAGCACACCCAGATCAAGGGCGAAGCGAAGGAATTCGCGCTGGTACTCCTGCATCTCTCTTCCTCCGGGGGATGAGACCTACGGATACTATGATACACATTTGCCTGGGTCGGTTGCGATGGGGTGCGTAAGAGGGGGATGAGATAGTGAATGGTCTGGAACAAATCATGGCGGCCTTCCTGGTGGGCTTGTTGGGAGGGGTGCATTGCGTCGGCATGTGCGGTGGTATCGTCGGCACCCTGACCCTGGGGCTAGCCCCAGGGGTGCGCTCCAGCGCGCCGCGCCTCTTCCCTTATCAGGTTACCTACAATCTGGGCCGCATCGGCGGCTATGGCGTGGCTGGGGCCTTGATGGGGGGTATCGGCCAAGCCGCCATCACCATCTTGCCGCTGCAACGAACCCTCTATTTGCTGGCGGCGATCTTTATGATCCTGCTGGGGCTATTTCTGGCGGGTTGGTGGCCGGGTCTGGCTCGTCTCGAAGGGCTGGGGGCATGGCTATGGCGGCGGGTCGAGCCCCTAGGGCGGCGGCTTCTGCCGATCCGCACCCTGGGTCAGGCCCTGGGGGTTGGCTTCGTCTGGGCCTGGTTACCCTGCGGATTGGTGTATAGCGTCTTGATCTGGGCCTTATCCGCCGGGAGCGCCGGCCAAGGTGCCCTGCTGCTCTTGGCCTTTGGCCTGGGAACCTTGCCTACCCTCCTGGGCCTCGGTATGCTGGCCGGCGCGGCGGCACGCCTGTCTGAACAACTATGGATGCGCCGCCTCGCGGGGCTATTGGTAATGGGATTTGGCCTGCATGCCCTTTGGCAATGGCTGCCGAGTTGAAGGCCCGCCACTTTGGGAGGGCCCGGACTCGCAGGCGTGGTAGGACCACACCCCTCATCGCTCATTCCGTGAAGAATTCCTGGTCCATGTGGATCCGAACGGGCTTGTCGCTGCCTTGGGGTTTGACGTCGAGGGCGAAATTGATGGTCTGGGCGTTTTGGACGGGAAACTCGCCGATGTAGTAGATGGCGCTACCTTCGCGGATCTCCTTCATGATCAAGGGCGATTTCTGGCCGGTTAACAGGATGATCTCCGCCTTCAGATCCGCGGGAACCGGGGTGCCGGTGGTATCAGGAACATCCTTGATAACACTGACATTGAGCAGGCCGCGGAACTTGCTGCGCTGTAGGCCATAGGACTTGGCGATTTCTGGCGTCAGGGTGTCCGCGGTGAAGGCGTTATGATGAATGGTAAAGCCATAGGCGGTGGTGCTGTTTTCAGCGCTGGCCCAAGAGGGGGCAAGCAGGGCGGCAGCACAAAGCAGGCCGAGGACGGATGTGTTTTTCATAGTGACTCCTTTGAATGGAAGGCTTGCGACTTGACAACCTCATAAGCTGGTGACGCCAGGGCGGCTTTGAAAGTGGGTAGCCCCCTAATTCCTCCTGGAGATGGGCTAGTTAACGGCCGTCCTGGCATTTGATCAGCTCGTGATTCGAAAATGCGAT
>CAZFZB010000007.1:33397-46359 GCA_964523415.1 uncultured Chromatiaceae bacterium
CCATGCTGGGTCAGGGCAGGAGCGTTTTCATCGGCGTTTCCCTAGCGGGGTGGTATAAAGTCGGGAAGTCGCCCCGGCGTCTGGATGCGTACCCGCTTGAGCCGGGCTTGTTCCCCGCTGACCAGCTCGATCCGGGACTGGGGTACGGCGAATAGCTTGGCCAGAAAGCGGCGCAGGTGGGCGTTGGCCCTACCCTCCACCGGTGGAGCCGTGAGGCGGATCTTGAGGCTATCGCCGCTGACTTCCCCGATGGTATCGGCGCTGGCGCGAGGTTGCACCCGCAGGCTCAGCAGCAGGTCTTGACCCTCCCAGCGATACCAGGAGTCTGCTAGTGTCGTCACCTGGCTTGACCCCTAGAAGGGGCTGCCGGTAAGGAGTTTCAGGGGAGGAATCAGTAACATCTGCAGCAGGATCAGGCCAATGGTTACGGCGATGGGTGAAAGGTCCAGGCCGCCGAAGTCCGGAAGGCGCCTCTGCACCGGTTCCATGACCGGGTCCGTCAGGGTTACGATCAGGTTGACCAGGGGATTACCGTAGTTCTGGTTGACCCAACTCAGGATGACGCGGACGATGACGGCATAGATAAAGATGTCGATCGTCAATTCGACGAGGGCCGGGATTGACCAGAGCACGGCGCCGATGGAGGCCAGACCCAAACCTGCCAGGAGCCCCACCAGGAAGAGCACCGCGGTCTTGACCAGCCAGGCCAGGACCAGGGAGGAAAGGTCTATCCCCCGGTAACCGGGGATGATGCGGCGCAGGGGCAGGAGTACCGGGCTGGTAGCCTTGACCACGAACTGAGAGATGGGGTTGTAGAAATCCACCTTGGTCAGTTGCAACAGGAAACGCAGCATGGCCACGAATGCATAGAGCCCACCCAGGGTCTGGATGAGGAATATCAGCGGATTGGTGAAATAGTTGCCAGTCATGGATTGGTTGCCAGCAGGGTGGAGAGTTCCTGGGATCGGGCCTGGGCAGAACGCACGGCCCGGGCGATCAGGTTTGAAAAATCACCTTCCATCAATACCTTGAGAGCGCTTTCGGTGGTGCCGCCGGGCGAGGTCACCCGTTCACGCAACTCCTTGGGGTCCAGACTACTCTCCATGGCCATGCGGGCGGCACCCAAGGCGGTCTGGATGGTCAGAAGACGGGCGCTCTCGGCATCCAGGCCCAACTCCACGGCTACCTTCTCCAGTTCCTCCATGAGCAGGAAAAAGTAGGCCGGTCCGCTTCCGGAAACGGCGGTAACCGCATCCAGCAGCTCCTCATCATCCACCCAGCGGGTGAGGCCTCCGGCGCGCATGATCGTCTCGGCACGGTTGCGTTGGCCGGGGCTGACTGCCGGGGTGGCGTGCATGACGATGGCCCCGGCCTGGATCATGGCCGGGGTATTGGGCATGGTACGCACCAAGGGGCGGGGACCGCCTAGCCAGGCCTGGATGCTAGACTCACGGATGCCTGCCATGATGGAAATATAGAGCGGGATCTTGGTCGTCAGGGCCTGGCCCAGATCCGAGCAAACGGTGTAGGCCATCTGGGGCTTGACGCACAGCAGCACCACGTCAGCCGCGCCCTGAGCCGCGGCGTTATCCTGGGTAACCTGCACCCCATAGTGGCGTGCCAACTGTTCCCGTTTATCCGCGTCCGGCTCGCTGACGATGAGATCGGCCGGATCGTAACCATCGCTGACCAAGCCAGCGATCAGGCTGCTGCCCATATGGCCGCCCCCGATGAAGGCGATCGTCTCTCGTGTCATATCAAATCAATTCCTGAATTTGGGACCTGGGCGACGATTTTAGACCAAGTTTCTCCCCAGACTAGGGTCTTGCACCAAAAATGGCCGTACCTATCCGTACCCAGGTCGCCCCCTCCGCGATCGCCGCCTCCAGGTCATCGGACATGCCCATGGAAAGTTCCCGGAGGGGGCAATCTGGGCTGGCCAGGCGGTCCCGTAACTGGCGCAACGCCAGGAAGGGCTGGCGCTGAGCGGCCTCTCCCACCGCCGGGGCCGGCATGCACATGAGCCCAACCACCTCCAATCCCCGTAGCTTCTGGCAGGCGGCGAGCAGGGCGGGGGCCTCCTCGGGGGGAACGCCGTTCTTGGTCTCCTCGCCGCTGATATTGATCTGCAGGCAAACTCTGAGCGGTGGCAGCCCGGATGGGCGTTGGTGCGAGAGCCGCTCGGCATGGTGGGCATCATCCAGGCCGTGAACCCAATGGCAATGTTCTGAGATCTGGCGCGTCTTGTTGGCCTGGATCTGGCCGATGAAATGCCATTCCAGGGGTAGGTCCGCCAGGTCGGCCATCTTGGCGAGGGCCTCCTGAAGGTAATTTTCTCCGAAGGCCAGTTGACCTGCGGCATGGGCGAGGCGAATGGCCTGGGTGCTCTGTCTCTTGCTGACCGCCAGGACGGCGACGCTGCCCGGGTCACGCCCAAAGCGTATCTCGGCGGCTCTGATCCGGCGTTGCACCAGGGCCAGGTTGGCCGCGACCGTGGCGGGGGCTGAAAGAGGCATCTCAGGCTCTGGCGAAAGGTGGATTAGGGCTCACCTTTGAGGTAGCGCACCAATTTGGCCAGGGCCTGCCCGCGATGGCTGAGGCGGTTCTTGGTGGCGGGTTCCAACTCGGCGGAGCTGAGACCCTCGCTTGGGACGAAAAAAATGGGGTCGTAACCGAAGCCGTTCTCGCCACGCGGCTCTGGCAGGATGATGCCCTCCCAGGTGCCCTGGCAAATCACCGGGGTCGGGTCCTCGGCGTGGCGCATATAGACCATCAGACACTGGAAGCGGGCCGTGCGCTGCTCCGCTGGCACCCCTTCCATATCCTTCAGTAACTTGTAGAGGTTTTCCAGGTCGGATGCCCCAGGGCCGGCATAGCGGGCGGAATAGATGCCCGGCGCCCCCGCCAGGGCATCTACCTCGATACCGGAATCGTCGGCAATCGCCGCCAGGCCACTATGGGCGGCGGCGTTGCGCGCCTTGAGAATGGCATTTTCGACGAAGCTCAGGCCCGTCTCCTCCGCCTCGGCGACCCCTAGTTCACCCTGTGGGAGGACATGGATGTCCTCCACCGCGAGGAGGGCGTTGATCTCGCGCACCTTGCCCGCGTTGTTACTGGCCAGGACGATGGATTCCCCATGATGGGTCTTGGGCATGGCGGGCTTCTCCGACTGAAGTGATTTGCGTTATACCTCCCCGCGATTGTAATCCGGTTGGGCGGTGATTTTGTGGATGCTGAGATCCGCGCCCATGTATTCGTCCTCCTGACTTAGGCGCAGACCCATGGTCGCCTTGATGGCCCCGTAAATCAGGAAGCCGCCGCCAAAGGCGATCGCGACTCCGGCCAGGCTGCCAGCCAACTGGCTGCCAAAGGTCACGCCTCCGACCCCGCCCAGGGCCTGGAGCCCAAAAATCCCAGCAGCGATCCCGCCCCAGAGCCCGCACAGTCCATGCAGGGGCCAGACGCCCAGCACATCGTCGATGCGCCATTTATTCTGGGTCAGGGTAAAGGCGTAAACAAAGAGGGCACCGGCCACGGTCCCAGTAATCAAGGCACCAATGGGGTGCATGAGATCCGAGCCGGCACAGACCGCCACCAGTCCTGCCAGGGGACCGTTGTGCAGGAAGCCCGGGTCGTTTCTGCCGGCGATCAAGGCCGCCAGGATACCGCCAACCATGGCCATCAGGGAGTTCACGGCCACCAGCCCGCTGACGGCCTCCAGGGTTTGGGCGGACATGACATTGAAGCCGAACCACCCGACGGTCAGGGTCCAGGCCCCGATCGACAGGAAGGGGATGGAGGAGGGCGGATGCGCCGTGATGCCACCGTCAATTCGATAGCGTCCCTGCCGGGGGCCAAGCAGCAAGACGGCGGCGAGACCGATCCAGCCACCGACGGCATGCACCACAATGGAGCCGGCGAAGTCATGAAATGGTGCACCGAAGAGGTGCTCGATCAGCGTCTGCATGCCGTGATTACCGTTCCAGACCAGGCCCTCAAAGAAGGGATAGAGGAGCCCGACGATTACCAGAGAGGCGAGCAACTGGGGGTTGAAGCGGGCGCGTTCGGCGATGCCTCCCGACACGATAGCCGGGATGGCTGCGGCAAAAGTCAGTAGAAAGAAGAATTTGACCAGGGCATAGCCATGTTGGTCCTGAAGGGCGGCGGCGTTGGAGAAGAAATTGACCCCGTAAGCGATCCAGTACCCGACGAAGAAATAGGCGATGGTCGAAATAGCGAAGTCAGTCATGATCTTTGCCAGGGCATTGACCTGATTCTTGGCCCGAACCGTTCCCAATTCCAGGAAGGCAAAGCCTGCGTGCATGGCCAGTACCATGACCGCACCAATCAGGATGAATAGGACGTCGCCGCCGGTCCTCACTGTCTCCATGGAAAGCTACCTCTGTGCCAAGGGAAATCGAAAAAATGGGTGGTAAGTATAAGCACGAATCGTGCCTATTACTGGGTAGCTCGAGGACTTCGGCCCGCTGATCAGGCCAGGTGGGCCCCACGCTGGGCGATGAGGATGTCGCGGATACCCGCCTCGGCCAGATCCAGCAGCTCGTTCATCTCGAGGCGGGTAAAGGTCGCCCCCTCCGCCGTGCCCTGGACCTCGACGAAGCGTCCCTCGCCGTCCATGACGACGTTCATGTCGGTATGGGCGGTGCAGTCCTCGGCATAATCCAGGTCGAGGACAGGAACACCTTGGTAGATACCGACTGAAACGGCGGCAATCTGGGCGGTCAGGGGGTCGCGATCGATCTTGCTGGTGGCAATCAGCCCCTGGACGGCATCGCGCAGGGCTACCCAGGCACCGCTGATAGCGGCGGTACGGGTGCCACCGTCCGCCTGCAGCACATCACAATCCAGGGTCAGGGTACGTTCACCCAGGGCCTTGAGATTCACCGCCGCTCGCAGGGAGCGCCCGATCAGGCGCTGGATCTCCAGGGTACGCCCCCCCTGCTTACCCTTGGCCGCCTCTCGCTGCATGCGCTCGTTGGTGGAGCGCGGCAGCATGCCGTACTCCGCCGTGATCCAGCCACTGCCCTTACCCTTGAGGAAGGGCGGTACCCGCTCTTCGATACTGGCGGTGCAGAGGACACGGGTGTCGCCGAACTCGGCCAGGACCGAGCCCTCGGCATGGCGGGTGAAGCCCCGGGTAAAGCGCAGGGTACGCATCTGGTCAGGGCGGCGAAGAGAAGGACGCATGGCAATGGCTCGTGGACGTTACAAAGGGAAGGGAGCCCGCATCTTCGAGGCTGGCGCGGCGCAGGTCAAATGACGGGCTCGGAGGGTATCATGGTGGCCTCAGCATCCATCCACCCTTCTCAATCCATACCGGGGAACCACCAGCCACCATGTCCAAGAGTATGACCGCCTTTGCCCGTGAGACCCACGCCGGGGAACAGGGAGAACTGACCTGGGAGCTACGCTCCGTGAATCACCGCTTTCTTGAAACCTTCGTGCGTCTGCCCGAGGACCTGCGCAACTTGGAGGCAGGGGTGCGCGAGCGGATCTCTGCCCGTCTGGACCGTGGCAAGGTGGATTGCAGTTTGCGTTTCGCCCCCTCGCCGGCGGCGAGCGGCGAGTTGCGCATCAACCATCGCTTTCTGGAACTCCTGCTGGCCGCGGGCGCGGAGGTCGCGGAGCGGCTAGGCCAACACGCGGCACCGGAGCCCTTCGACCTCCTGCGTTGGCCAGGTGTTCTCCAGGAGGAGAAGCTCGATCTCGGGCCTGTTCAAATCCAGGCCCTGGCATTGCTCGACCAAACCCTACAGGTCCTGGTGGCTACGCGCACCCGCGAGGGCGAGCGCCTGACCGCTTTGATTCAGGACCGTTGCGATCGCCTGTTGGATTGCGTTGCAAGTGTCCGGGAACGCATGCCCCAGGTTATGGAAGAGGTACGCCGACGCATCCTCGAGCGCCTCGATGAGGTTCGCGCCGAACTTGACCCCAATCGCCTGGAGCAGGAACTCGCCCTTCTCGCCCAGCGCCTCGACGTGGACGAGGAGATGGACCGCCTGCAGGCCCATGTCCAGGAGGTGCGCGCCGTGATCACCACCGACAAACCCGTCGGCCGCCGCCTCGATTTCCTCATGCAGGAACTTAACCGCGAGGCCAACACCCTGACCTCCAAGTCCTCCGATCTGGTCGTCACCCGCCTGGCGGTGGATATGAAGGTGCTGATCGAGCAGATGCGCGAGCAGATCCAGAACTTGGAATAAGGATTCTTAGCCGGGACGCCCTATGTTTGTGTCCGGCTGATGATTGCCTGCCAGATCCCAGTCAACCCGTAACCCCAGGCGTTTAGGTGCCTCAATCTCTGCGGAGACATGCAAGATGCGGGAGGAAGCTTTATTAAGTTACTTGGGCAGGGGCGGGGAGGAAGGGCTTTATCACCCCTTGCCGTATCACTGTCTGGATGTGGCGGTCGTTGGTGTCCTATTGCTGAAATGACATCGACCTCTGCACAACCTCCAGGGTGCCTAAGAGCGTAGCAGACGCTGTCTAGGCTCGAGGGTGCTGGAGGAAGCAGTATTCCAAATCTAAGCTCCACCTCCGCTTCGCCTTGTGCGATCGACTCGTCATCGAATCCGCCGTGCTTGGGTGCTTCGGGTCGGAGAGCGAACCGGCGCAGATAGACGGCCGAAAGGGGTTGGTGCTTGAAGATCAGGAGTAGCGGGTGGGTAAGCTGAGTTACGAACCTGAAGGGGTTATGTCGTCTTCAGGGGCCTACCACCTCCCATGCTGAGATGAGGGCAGTTCGAGCCTAGGTTTCGCATGATCTCCGATCACCCTCCAGGTCAGGATAGGCAGTGGAAAAACCCGGCATGACGAAGCATCTCGGCTCAATCCGGCAGTCGTACTGCCAGTTCGGTCAACCTCGCGGCCTGGCGCACAAGTTTCTTGTCGAGGCTGACAAAGGCATCGGTGGTACGTCGTGATGCAAGGTGCAAGGCATCGGCGAAATCCAGGCCCTGTTCATGCCAGTCCAAGGCGTGAGCTATCCGTGCTGGCTCCTCCAATTCCACATTCGCCAGGCCGGAGCAGCCACGAAGCGCCGCAACCACGTGCTCAACTGAATAGCCATAGGCGAAGCGCAAGACCCATTCGGTCTCCAAAACGACCGTTGTGGCAACGAAGACCGGCCCCTGTTGCAACAGCCGAAAGGCGCGCTGAACCTCTGCGGCGTGCTCCCGGGTCAGGAGGCGAACCAGGATATTGGTATCAACGCTGACCATAGTGCTCCGCCACGCCCCGGGCAATGGCCTCCTCTATCTCTTCCAGGGTCTTCGCCGCCCTTTGGTAGTTCAACATCCCGGCCACGGCATCCAGTTCGGTGGGGGGGAAGGGGCGCTTCCCGCGCAGCAGGACCCCCTCCGGGGTATTGATGACCTCCAGGTCTTGGCCGGGAAGCCACTGATGCGCCGCGCGCACTGCGCTGGGGATGATTACCTGTCCCTTGCTGAACAAACGGGTGGAAGGCATGAGATTCCTCCAGTGCAGTAAGATATTTTTCTTACTAAAGACTATCTTGATTACCAACAAAACACCGCCATCAAGCGTGATCTCCGTTGCCCGGATGAATCCCGAAACCATCGTACACGTAGAATGGACAATGAATTGGCATGACTACAACGCTGCCGACCCGGACATTCTGGCGGGCAAGCCCATCATCAAAGGAACCCGCCTTTCGGTGGAGCTGATCCTGGAGCGGATGGCCGATGACTGGACACTTCAAGACCTGCTGGATTCCTAATCCCGAGCTGAATCCGGAGGCGGTGCGGGCGGTTTGTGCCCTGTCCCTTGACCTTGTGAGAGAAGAGCGATTTTTCGCCTTGGACAAGATCGCAGCACTCCCTTCAGGCTGTTTGCGTCGTCATTAGCAAGCTCCGGTGGTCATCAGGGGCTGAGTGGAGCCTTGACTGTACCCCCGAAGAGTGCGGATACTTCGGTCTAGGCGGTTGGATTTACTGTCCTTCGCACTTTACGATCGATTTCACCAAGGGGCGTCGGGATCGGTTATCGTCTTATCCCAGCAAAACTATCGGGGAAAATTGACAAGCGCTCGCTCCCGTTTCGATATTTGTGACGCCTTTCCCCACCCAACTCTCCAGTTGCATCCCTTTTAGGAGGATTTTGACGATGATCCGATCGATGGCTCTCGTAGGGGCTCTTGCTGCGTCAATGGCTGTAGGCGCAGCAGAGGAAATCGTCAAGATCGGCTGCGTGGCACCCTTGACGGGACCGCAGGCGCATCTGGGGAAGGATATCGAGAACGGTTGCCGCATGGCGGTCGATGAGGTCAATGCTGCGAATCCGCAGCTTGGCGGACAGCCAGTCCGCTTCGAGCTGCTTGCCGAAGACGACCAGGCCGACCCCAAGACTGCCACGGTAGTGGCGCAGAAGTTGGTGGACAGCGGTGTCAAGGGGGTGGTCGGTCATCTCAATTCGGGCGCCAGTATCCCTGCCTCGCGGATCTACTCCGATGCGGGTATTGCCCAGATATCTCCGGCCTCCACGGCCGTGGCCTATACCCATCAAGGCTTCCATACGACCTTCCGTCTGATGGCCAACGATTCCCAGCAAGGCAAGGCGCTCGGCGAGTATGCGACCAGGCTGAGCAAGCGGGTGGCCGTGGTCGACGACCGGACTGCCTATGGCCAGGGCCTGATCGATGAAGTGGTCAAGGCCGTGAGGACGTCCGGTGGAGATGTCGTCGGGCGCGAGTTCACGACCGACAAGTCGACCGATTTCACGGCAATCCTGACCACCCTGAAGGGCAAGCGACCGGATGTGCTGGTGTTTGGCGGCATGGACCCGCAAGCCGCACCGATGGCTCGGCAGATGCAGACGCTGGGGATCAAGGCCCAGTTCATCGGCGGGGACGGCATGCAGTCGGCCGAGTTCCTCAAGCTGGCGGGCTCATTTGGGGAGGGCGTTATAGGAAGCTCGCCCGGCCTGCCGCTGGAAAAGATGCCGGGGGGAATGGATTTCGCCAAGCGCTTCGAGGAGCGTTTCGGCAATGTCCAGATCTACGCGCCCTTCGCCTACGATGCGACCAAGGTTCTGACCGGCGCCATGATGAAGGCTGGCTCTTCCGATCCGGTGAAATATCTGCCGGTGCTGGCGAGCTACCAGATGGATGGGGTAATCGGGCCGATCGCCTTCGACGAGCGCGGCGATCTGAAGGACGGGCCGGTAACCCTCTACAAGGTCAAGGACGGCCGCTGGGAGCCTGTCGAGACGGTAGGCGGCCCGCCCGCCAGCTAGAGCTAGGCTGCCCAGAGCGTGCCGCGCCGGCATGGATATCCTGTTTCAGCAAGTACTCAACGGCTTGATCCTCGGTAGTCTCTATGCCTTGGTGGCGCTCGGCTACACGATGGTGTACGGCATACTCGAGCTGATCAACTTCGCGCATGGCGAGGTCGTGATGCTGGGTGCCATGGTTGCGGTTACCGTTCTGGCGGCCCTGGCGGGAGCGGGAGTACCTGTCCCGCTCGCCGTCGCAGCCGCCTTGGCGGTGACGGTTCCAGTGTGCATGCTCACGGCGCTGGTGATCGAGCGGGTGGCCTACAGGCCATTGCGCAAGGCGCCGCGGCTCGCTCCGCTGATCACGGCCATCGGCGCCTCGATCGTGCTCCAGAACCTGGCGATGATCGTCTGGGGTCGTCAATATCTCGCATTTCCGGCGGTGTTCGAGCTGCAGGTCTACGATCTCGCCGGTGTGACGCTCACCAATGTGCAGCTCGTCATCGTTATCACGGCTGCCCTAGCGATGGGCGGACTGCTGCTTCTGGTAAATCGCACCCGGCTCGGTAGGGCCATGCGAGCGACTGCACAGCACCAGGAGGTGGCGGGCCTGATGGGCGTCGACGTCAACCGCGTGATCGCGACCACCTTTGCGGTGGGGGCGGCACTGGCGGCTGTCGCCGGGCTGCTGATTGCTGCCTACTACGGAATCGCGCACTACAACATGGGTTTCCTGCTCGGCCTCAAGGCGTTTACCGCAGCGGTCTTGGGGGGCATCGGGAATATTCCCGGGGCCGTGCTGGGAGGCATACTTCTAGGGGTGCTCGAGAGCCTGGGAGCCGGCTACGTTGGCGATCTGACCGGCGGATTCCTGGGCAGTCACTATCAGGACATCTTCGCCTTCTTCATCCTCATTCTGGTGCTCGTCTTTCGCCCGTCCGGATTGATGGGGGAGCGCACTCCGGATAAGGTGTGACCCACCCTGTGAGACGGATTTGATCTCGCTCCTACCTGACCGATTCCGGCAGTTGCCGGCCTTCGCCTGGACTGCCTACCTGGCGCTCGGCTTGGCGCTCGCCCTGCTTCCTTTCGTCGTGGACTGGGGAATGGGGCGAACCTGGGTGCGCATCCTCGATTTCGCGATGCTCTACGTCATGCTCGCGCTGGGGCTCAACATCGTGGTCGGTTTCGCCGGGCTACTGGACCTTGGCTATGTGGCGTTCTACGCAGTTGGGGCCTATCTGTATGCCATCCTGGCTTCGCCTCAGTTCGGAATCCACTTGCCGTTCTGGGCCCTGTTACCGCTCGGTGCCACCGTTGCCGCGTTCTTCGGGGTACTGCTGGGCGCACCGACGCTGCGGCTGAGGGGCGACTACCTCGCCATCGTCACCCTCGGCTTCGGCGAGATCATCCGCATCTTTCTCAATAACCTGAATGCGCCGATCAACATCACCAACGGGCCACAGGGGATCAACATGATCGATCCGGTCCGGCTTGGCGAGCAGTCGCTGACCCGGTCGATCGAGATACTCGGTGTCGACTTCTCGGGCGCCCATGCGCATTACTACCTGTTTCTCGCGCTGACCCTGCTGGTGATCTTCGTCGCGATGCGACTGCAGAACTCCCGCATAGGCCGGGCCTGGGCGGCGATCCGCGAAGACGAGGTGGCGGCCGCGGCGATGGGGATCAATACCCGAAACGTCAAGTTGCTCGCTTTTGCAATGGGAGCGCTATTCGGTGGTGTCGGTGGCGGTCTCTTCGCCGCCTTCCAGGGTTTCGTCAGCCCCGAGTCCTTCACGCTGATGGAGTCGATCATGATCCTCTGCATGGTCGTGCTGGGGGGCATGGGGCACATCCCGGGCGTCATCCTCGGGGCCGTTCTATTGACAGTGCTCCCGGAATTGCTGCGCTACATAGGGCCCCTGCAGGTGCAGGTCCTCGGCCGGGTCCTGGTCGATCCAGCAGACCTGCGGCTCTTGTTGTTCGGTCTAGGGCTGATCGCGGTGATGGTCCTGCGGCCCCAGGGAATCTGGCCGTCGCCGTTACGAGCGCGGGAGCTCAGACCGGAGAACGCAGACCTGGTCCATCAGGAGCAGGAAAGCCTGTATGACGCCGAGCTTTGATCCGTTAGTCGCTGCGATCGGCGTCAGCAAGCACTTCGGCGGGCTCAAGGCCCTCTCGGAGGTTAGCCTCAGTGTACAGGCCGGCGAGATCTACGGCCTGATCGGCCCGAACGGGGCGGGCAAGACGACCTTCTTCAACTGTCTCACGGGGCTCTATCATCCGACGGGCGGGAGCATCACCCTTGCGGGAAGGCCACTGTCCGGTCTCCATCCTCACGCGGTCGCCGAACGGGGTGTCGCTCGCACCTTTCAGAATATCCGTCTGTTCGCGAATATGACGTTGCTGGAAAACGTGATGGTGGGAAGGCATGTGCGTACCCGGGCAGGCGTCATCGGAGCCGTTTTCCGAGGCCCTAGGACGCGGGCCGAGGAAGCGGACATTCGCGACCGCGCGGCTGGGCTGCTCGGCTATGTAGGCCTCTCGGGGCGGACGGACCGGCTTGCCAAGCATCTCCCCTACGGAGACCAGCGGCGGCTGGAGATTGCCCGGGCGCTTGCTACCGAACCGCGGCTGCTGGCGCTGGACGAACCGGCTGCGGGAATGAACCCCTCTGAAACGGCACAGCTCCGCCGACTTCTGGAGCGTATTCGCGACGACGGCAAGACCCTGTTGCTGATCGAGCACGACGTTGGCTTGGTCATGGGACTCTGTGATCACGTCGCCGTGCTCGACTTCGGCACCAAGATCGCTGAGGGACCACCGCGGGAGGTTCAGCGTGACCCCAAGGTCATCGAGGCCTATCTCGGAGCGGGTGCGACATGAGCCTGCTGGAGGTCCGGGGGCTGAATGTCCAATACGGGGGTATCCGCGCCGTGAAGGGCATCGATCTCGATGTTGGGGAGGGCGAGGTCGTCTGCGTGATCGGCGCCAACGGCGCGGGCAAGACGACGACCTTGCGGACCCTCGCCGGTATCCTCGCTCCCAGCGCAGGAACGCTGCGCTACGCCGGTCAAGATCTCGCCTCGGTTCGAGCCCATGAGAGGGTGGGCCGCGGTTTGGCGATGGTGCCCGAAGGTCGCGGCGTCTTTCCCCGGCTATCGGTCGAAGAAAACCTGCAGATGGGGGCGTTCTCCCGAAAGGACCGAACGTGCATCGCAGAGGATCTGGAACGAAGCTACGAGCGCTTCCCACGCCTTCGTGAGAGGCGGAAACAGCAGGCCGGTACCCTCTCCGGCGGCGAGCAGCAAATGCTCGCGATTGCTCGCGCACTGATGTCGCGTCCCCGGCTCCTGCTGCTCGACGAACCCAGCATGGGGCTGGCGCCTCTCGCCGTGCAGAAGATCTTCGCCACCATTCGCGAAATCTCCAGCCAGGGTGTCGCCCTGTTGCTGGTGGAACAGAATGCGCGCCTGGCACTGGAGGTCAGCCATCGGGGCTACGTGCTCGACGGCGGCCTGATTGCGCTGAACGACACGGCCGCGAATCTGCTGAAGAGTCCGGCTGTACGCGCTGCGTATCTGGGGGCGTGACGGAGAAGGGGTGTGCCCACCTGTTCCTGCCCGCCCTCACCGCCGCCCGCTACAACGCCGATGTGCGCGCCCTTTACCAGCGCCTCATCCAGGCCGGCAAATCCAAGATGAGCGCCG
>CAZFZB010000008.1:0-7082 GCA_964523415.1 uncultured Chromatiaceae bacterium
TACCCTGGCATGACGGAGAAGGCCCTCGGGAACCTAGCCAATGAGGCAGCCAGGCGTTGGCCAGTCGATGGCATCCGCATTCTGCACCGAGTCGGAACCCTGGAACCCCAGGATCCCATCGTTCTCGTCGCCGTCGCTGCCAGCCATAGGGGGCCAGCGTTCCGGGCCTGCGAATTCCTAATCGATCACCTCAAGACCCAGGCTCCCCTGTGGAAGAAAGAGACTACGGAGGCAGGCGACGCCTGGGTCCGACCCCGAACCAGCGATGCCATCGCCAACTCCCGCAGGTCGGTCACGAGTCAGGACAAGGGTTGGGGTTAGCCTCTCACCCAACCCGGGCTATCCTGTTGGTCCGCGCCTGATGCGCCCTATCCCTTCTCGGCCTCGTCTAACGCAGACCTCAAGGCACCAAAGATCAGACGACGCGCCTCCTGCTCGTCGAGTTCTGGTACCTCCCAAGACATGATGCGGCAGTACTTGTCGACCAGATGGCGCACATCGCCCACCAACTCACGGTGATATTTCGCCAGCTCAATCTGCTCGAGTCCAGACATGGGATTGCTCCTATCGGTTGCGTGACGACGCCAAGACGATCGGCGCCAAGGGGATGTGAAGGATAAATGGCCGAATGCGCATTAGGATACCCATCTTTTTCAGATTCGGGTGGGCTCGTGACAATTCCTTCGCTGATCACCTTGACAATGCCATGGCATCGGCAGGGAGGGACCCATCCTTGCCCACCTAAGCCATGACGCCACATGACGCCAAGGCATGCAAGCGGCCAACTCACGACCGAATGTGGTAATGTTTCGCCTGAGGATTTTTCCTCGATCCCGGTTCCCCTCCCCGCTAGGCGTATTGGTCCTAGCGTCATCCCCAATATTCATGGAGACATGAGATGGTCAAACGTCGTGCATTTTTAGCCTCCGCCCTAGCTGGTCTTGCCCTTAGCATAGGCGGCATGACCCTAGCTGAAACCCCGAAAAAGCCATCCGGCACCGTAAGCATCGATGAAACCCAGATTGCCTTCATCGTCGGCGGCAGCTTCGGCAAGGGCGAGCTCAAGTTCCATGGCAAAAAATATGACTTCAAAATCAATGGTATAAGCGCGGGCGCCAACTTTGGGGCCTCCAAAGTTTCCGCGGTAGGGGAGGTTTACGATCTGAAAAAGCTTTCCGACTTCCCCGGCACCTATGTGGAGTTGCAAGGCGCCATCACCCTTGCCGGCGGCGTCGGCGGCACCGTTCTGAAAAACCAGAATGGTGTCATCATGCGTCTCCAGTCCACCTCCCAAGGGCTTCAGTTCAACCTGAGTTCCAGCGGCGTCACGGTAAAGATGGAGCCTTGACCCAGGTTCCCAGATCTGGAAGGATTGGCTAGTCCTTAAGGAGGAGGTCTAGCCCACCTTAGACCTCAACACAGGAAAGCCCGGCCCATGGTGGAGACCAATAGCTCAAACCGAGGCGATGCCTTGACAAATGGCCACGAGACCGTGAATAGGGCGGTTGAGGTCGCAATCCGCATCAGCCTTCTGGCCTTATGGGTTTCCTTATGCTTCGCTATCATGCGGCCCTTCCTGGCCCCACTCGCCTGGGGCATCATTATTGCCATCTCCCTCTACCCAGCCTACCTAGCCCTGCTCGGCCTAGTGGATAACCGCCGGGTACTCGCCTCGATCCTCTTTATCCTCATTGCACTTCTATTGCTCATTGTGCCAATCATCCTCTTGAGCGGAACCCTAGTCCAAGGCGCCGAGAGTCTAGCCCACGGCTTTGAGGCCGGAAAACTGATTATCCCACCCGCTCCCGATCTGACCTATATTCCCTTGATCGGATCAAGTATCGAGGGCTTTTGGAAGGCAGCGTCATCGAATTTGGAGGAAGCGATCCACATGATCGAGCCCCAACTGAAGATGATTGGGGTCTGGGCGCTTGGTTTTGCCAAGGACGCGGGCATCGGCATCCTGCACTTCATCTTTGCCATCTTCATCGCCGCGGTGTTTCTGGCCAAGAGCGAGGAGGCCGGCAAAATGGCCCAGAACATCGCCCATCGTCTGGCGGGTCACCATGGTTTCAGATTCGCCCAACTGTCCAAGGCCGTGATCCGTAGCGTGTTCCGTGGCATTCTTGGGGTGGCTATGATTCAAGCGATGCTGGCAGGCCTCGGCATGCTGTCCGCCGGCGTACCGGCCGCCGGTCTTTGGGCCCTGATCGGTCTCCTCCTAAGCACCGTCCAAATCGGTGTATTCCCGGTCATGATCCCTGCCGCCATCTATCTCTTTTATACCGCCAGCACGACCACTGCGGTGCTCTTCCTGATATGGACGATTTTCGTCGGCACCATTGACAATGTCCTTAAGCCAATGCTGCTGGGACATGGTATTTCGGTGCCCATGCCGGTCATCTTCATTGGGGCTATCGGCGGCTTCATAGGCCAGGGCATCATCGGGCTCTTCGTTGGCGCCGTAGTGCTGGTCCTGGGCTACGAGTTGCTTCTGGCTTGGCTAGAGGTGGGGGAGCCCTCCGAAACGAATCCTCCCGCCAAGCCAGAGTCCGAGGCCAAGGCCAGCAACCAGGCTGCTCACGGAGCACCCTGAGAGGCCCCCACCAAGCCAAGGTTTGTCAGCTCATCCTACCCCAGCCGGCGCCTTGAATCATACAAGGCGCCCGTTGGGACCCTGTGCCTAGTTCCTAGCCGGCGGAACCAAAGGCTACCTGACAGACGGCATTGACTAGTTGGGCGTTCGCGGCTGTCTGGGGTACCTGACCATTGAGAAGACCTTGACGACAATTCACCGCGCCCTGTAAATCCGCCCCACCGGAAACCGTATAGGAAAAACTTGCACCCTGAGTCCCCACTGCCTCGACCGAACCGTAATTGAGTTGATAGTTACTCTCCGGCACGACGATGACAGGGGACTGTTGGGCAGCAGCGCTGTTCACCAGCTCGGTTATGGCAACCCCGGTCGCCAAACCCGCCAACCCCCAGGCCGCCGCACTACCACCCCACCAGCCCCAAGTCGTCGGGGCCCAGTGATACCAGCCTGCATTCCAGGGTCGGTGTGCCCAGTAACCGCCGTTGGACCAATTGGGGTGCCACCCGTTGTAGGGCCGGTTGTAGAAATTCTGATCAACATTGATATGTTGGTTATTTATGTTGATATTGCGCTGGTTATCGACATTGACGTTGCGTTGATCGAAGTTGTCCCCGCCCCAATGAGGCCGTACGTCGTCCCCAAACATGGGATGAGAACCCCGATAGCCACCCAGGTCATCGCCACCAAAGTGATATCCACGATCGAAACCACCACCACCCAGGCCACGAAAGCCCCCTCCAAAATCCCGCGCCCCGGCGCCAGCGGGAAAGAGAACAGCTGAGGTCAAGAGAGCGGCCGTGAGGGTTGTGATGGCAGCGCCAGCAGCTGGGCGCGCGGGGAGCTGAATCATGATCTTGTCTCGCTATTGTGAGTGGAAATAATTCTCGCTAGTAAAGGCGCGACGAGGCTCCTTGGCCAGCAGAGGACCCTGGGCATTCTAGCGTTTTCCAGCCTTATCTGTTTAGCGACAGCGACAATATGGGAGCCGACTCTTGATCGAATTCGCCCCTGAAGATCACCCTCTTCACGGGTCCGCCGCCGGCCTGTTAAACTCAGGTCAAGGATGGCATTTTGGTTAATTTGGCCCGCGTGTCATCCCAACCCACCGCACGGCCAGTCCCACTTGGCCGCGCCCACCAGGAGCAGGAGAACATCTATGGCCATCTGGGTATTAGTCGCCGATAACAGCCGCGCCCGCTTCTTCACCGCCGAAAAACCCGTCGGCCCTCTCACCGAGGTTCGGGATCTCACCAACCCCGAAGCTCGGCTGCACGAGGGCGATTTGGTCTCGGACAAGACGGGCCGCGATCGCAACTCCAGCAGTGGCACCGCCCACGGCGTGGGGGCCGATGCCTCTCACAAGCAGGATGGCGCTGACCGCTTCGCCCTCGCAATCTGCGAGGAACTGGTTGCCGCCCGCACCGCCGGTTCTTTCCATAAGCTCTATGTCCTGGCGGCTCCGGCCTTTCTCGGCCTGTTGCGCAAACACCAAACTGCCGCCCTCAAGCAATGTATCGCGGCGGAGCTTGACAAAAATCTGGCTGCCCAAGACCTGGCCACGATTCGCAAATACCTGCCCGAGTACCTTTAGACTCCTGCTGCCCACCCCGCCATGGGCCCATTCAGGGCCCATGTAGCGCTGCCTCAAAAGGAGGATCTGCCGTGGAGCCCAGCATCACCCTGAAGGCCGCAGACCTTTACCAGCCTTGCGACCTGGCCGGACTTGACTTTGCCGACACAAGTGAACTCGCACCCCTGGCACCCGGCCTGGGCCAAGGGCGTGCGATCGAGGCCATTGATCTGGGGGTGAGCATCTCCCACCGGGGTTACAACCTCTATCTAATGGGTTCGGGCGGACTCGGCAAGCACGCCCTCATCAAGGGCTTCCTGGAACAGCGCCGCCGCGAAACCCCAACCCCGGATGACTGGTGTTATGTAGCGGATTTCAACAGCCCCCAACGTCCCTACTCCCTACGCCTACCGCCGGGGCGTGGTCGCCACTTGCGTGCCGACATGAGTCAGCTGGTAGAGGATCTGCTGAGCGCCGTACCGGCTGCCTTCCAAGGCGAGGAATACCTGAGCCGCGCCGAAGAGATCCATAAGGAATTCAAGTCCCGTGAGGAGGATGCCGTCAACACCATCGGCCATCAAGCCAAGGAGCGCGGCATTGCCCTCCTCCACACCCCCTCTGGCTACACCCTGGCACCCATGCGCGAGGGCCATATCATGGCCCCCGACGATTTCAATGCCCTTCCGGAGGAGGAACGAGAGCAGATCGGCGAGGTTATCGAGGCATTGCGCGAGGCCCTGCAACAAACCCTAAGCCAGGTTCCCCTCTGGCAGAAGGAGATGCGTGGGCGCTTCAAGATCCTCAATCAGAACACCATGGAGGGCACCGTCACCAGTTTAATGGGACAACTAGTGGCCGATTACGCCGACCTCCCAAGGGTTCATGACTACTTGACCTCCGTTCGTAAGGATATGATCGAGCACGGCGACATCTTCCACCAAGGCGATGGCGAGGAAGGCCGGGCACCCGGACCCGGCGACCCCTCCTTTACCCGTTATCGGATTAATCTGCTGGTGGACAACTCCGAACTTCAAGGCGCCCCTGTCATCCAGGAGGATAACCCCAGTTACCTCAACCTCCTCGGGCGCATCGAGCACATCGCCCACCTGGGGACCCTGTCCACGGACTTCACCCTGATCAAGGCCGGGGCCCTGCACCGCGCCAACGGCGGCTACCTCATCCTTGACGCCCTTCGCCTGCTGAGCAACCCCTTCGCATGGGACGCCCTCAAGCGGGTGCTGCGCGCCGGGGAGATCCGCATCGAGTCCCTGGAGCGGGTTCTGAGCCTGGCCGGTACCACCTCGTTGGAACCCGAACCCATCCCGGCTGAGGTAAAGGTGATCCTGGTGGGCGAACGCCCCCTCTATTACCTGTTGGACGGCTACGACCCTGACTTCGCCCAACTCTTCAAGATCGCGGCGGACTTCGCCGAGGAAATGCCCCGCTCCCCCCGGCAGGATCCCAGCTACGCCCGCCTGGTCGCCAGCCTCCAGTGCCAGGAGCGCCTGCTACCCCTAACCCCTGATGCGGTCGCCCGCATCATCGAACAGGCGGCGCGGCGAGTCGCCGACCGGGAGCGCCTTTCGCTGCATGTCGGTGGTCTCCTTGACCTGCTGCGGGAGTCGGACCAGTTGGCCCGCCGCGAACACCTGATGCGCATCGGTGGGGCCCAAGTCGAGGGTGCCATTGCCGCCCGCCACCGGCGTCTGGGGCAGATGCGAGAACGCCTTCAGGAGGAGATACTGCGCGGCACCCTCTTCATAGACACCAAGGGGTCCCAACTCGGCCAGGTCAACGGCCTGTCTGTCATCGCCTACGGCGACCAAGCCTTCGGCACCCCCACCCGCATCAGCGCTACCGCCCGCCTGGGTCAGGGGGAAGTCATCGACATCCAACGCGAGGTCGCACAGGGAGGACCCATCCACTCCAAGGGCGTACTCATTCTCTCGGCCTACCTGGGCCGCCGATATGCCCGCTTCCAGCCTCTTTGCCTATCCGCCAGCCTGGTCTTCGAGCAAACCTACGGTTGGGTCGAGGGAGACAGCGCCTCCGCGGCGGAACTCTGCGCCCTGGTCTCCGCCATCGGTGATCTCCCTCTCAAACAGGCCCTGGCCATCACCGGCTCCGTCAACCAGCATGGTGAGGTCCAGGCCATCGGCGGCGTCAACGACAAAATCGAGGGTTTTTTTGAAATCTGCCAGGCCCGCGGCCTCACGTGCGAGGAGGGCGTCATCATCCCCCATGCCAACCGCAAGCACCTGATGCTGAATAAGGCGGTTCGCGAGGCCGTTGCCCGTGGCGACTTCCACATTTACGCCGTCGGACATGTGGACCAGGCCTTGGAACTTCTGACTGGACAGGCCGCAGGCCAGCCCGATCAGGATGGGCTCTACCCCGCCGATAGCATCAACGGCCAGATCCAAGAGCGCCTCGCTACCTTCTTCGCTGTACGCCAGCAAATCAATCGCAACAAGGGGGAGGTGGGTTCCGATTGATGCCAGGACACGCCATGGTTAGGAAACGGTTACCGATCAATCCTGATCCAGATTCGATGCGAATCCGGCGATGCTCGGTAACATTTTCGGGATTGCGGTTGCATTCCAGGTCTCAGCGTGGCCGAGTCACTCCTATGACATCCGGGATCTGGCGCAGCCGGGTTTGGAGGGTCTCAAGCTGGTCCATGTCCTTGACCTCGGCGGTAAAGCGCATGGTAGCCCGATCGCTGGTCCGGTCCGTGCTGGTATTGACACCCAGCAGGGTGAGATCGGCCTCTGAGAAGACGGCGGAGATATCACGCAACAGGCCCTTGCGGTCGGCGGCGATGATTATCAGATCCACGGAATAGGCTGCCTCGGGATTGGCCTCGGACCAAGACACCTCCATCAGCCGGGCGGGTTCGGCAGCAGCGAGTTGCCG
>CAZFZB010000008.1:7182-10858 GCA_964523415.1 uncultured Chromatiaceae bacterium
CGGTCCTTCTCGACCGGTTTAACCGAATCCCCCAATTGGCGGGCTACCTGCCCTACGGGTATATCACCACGACCAATCGCGGCGAGCAGGTCATCACCTTTATGGAAATTGCATTTCTGGGCGATGGGGTCGAGCTGCAGCCGGGCCTCGACACCCAATCGTGCCAGTTCCTTTTCGAGTTGGGCGCGACCCTCTGCCACATAGCGGTCATAGTCCTGCTGCTTAAACCAAAGGCGTACCCGATTTCGCGCCCGTGCAGTCTTGAGATAACCCTGATGGAGGCTTAGCCAGTCACGGCTAGGGGTAGCATTCTTCTGGGTGATGATCTCAACCGTTTGACCGCTGCGCAGGGACTGGTTGAGAGGGACGATCCGACCGTCGACCTTGGCGCCCCGGCAGCGATTGCCAATCTCGGAATGGATGGCATAGGCAAAATCCAGAGGCGTGGCACCACGGGGCAGATCTATGACCTTAGACTGAGGCGTGAGTACATAGACATGGGCGGGCTCGAACTCCGACTTGAACCGTTCGAGAAAATCCCCGTCGTCCTCGCCCTCGTTCAGCAGCTCCATCCATTGGCGCATCCAGACCAGGCGGTTTTGGAAGGCAGTATCCGCGCCCTTGCTCTCCTTGTAGGCCCAGTGGGCGGCCACGCCCAACTCAGCGTGACGATGCATGTCCCAGGTGCGGATCTGCACCTCCAGGGACTTGTCATCTGGCCCCACCACGGCCGTGTGCAAGGATTGATACATGTTGCCCTTGGGGGTAGCAATGTAGTCGTCGAACTCCTTGGGGATGTGCCGCCAGAGGCCATGGACCAGCCCCAGGGCGGCATAGCAATCCGCTACGCTATCGACCAGAATCCGCACCGCTCGCAAATCGAAGATTTGTTCTATGTCCACGCCCTTGCGTTGCATCTTTCGCCAGATGCTATAGATGTGCTTTGGACGTCCAGTGATGTCGGCACGCACCCCAGCCTCGTTGAACTTCGCCTTGAGCAGGGCTATGACATTGGCGATATAGGCCTCCCGCTCCATGCGCTTGTCCCCCAGGAGTTCGGCAATGCGCCGGTAGGCCTCAGGCTCCTGGTAGCGTAGCGCCAAATCCTCGAGTTCCCACTTGATCTGCCAGACGCCAAGGCGATTGGCTAGCGGTGCATGAACCCGACGGGTATCGGTGGCGAGCTTGCACTGCCGCGCCTGATCCAAGTCCTTGATACTCCGCATGAGATGCAGGCGTTCCGCCAGCACTACCAAGACTACGCGCACGTCCTCGGCGATGCCGAGCAGCAAGCGGCGCAGATTTTCCTCATGCCGGTCCTGGTCCTTGGCGGCAATGACCACCTCGACATTAGCAAGTTGGCCAATACGGCGCAGATCCCCCACCATGCGAGCGATGCCAGGACCGAAACGTTGGGAAAGACCCTCTTCGGTCATGCGGCCGGATTCCAGGCAGCCATTCAGCAGAGCCGCGATCAGGGTATCGGCATCCTGGCGCATCCCAGCCAGGATGTCGGCGGTAGCCAGGCGGAAGCGGACCTGGGTCTCCCCGGTTTCCAGGGTCTGGCAGCCCAGGCAAGCCAACAAGAGGGTGCAGGCATCGCGGATGCGTTCGCAATCCGCCTCTCCCGTTTGTTCAGGCAGGGACGCCAACCAATGTTCGACAGCTACCGCATCATCCGTTGTGTCTTTGGGAAGGTTGTAACTCGCTGTTACCATGGGGTCAGCCTAGGCCATGGATGTGGAGGGGGTTTAGTGGCTCCGGGAGGTGGGGCAAGTGCGGTTAAAGCCTGACTTCATTCAGGGGGATTAAGTGCCAGGAGAAACCCGGACACTCAATCCAGCACATGGCTCACCAGCCCGTCCGCAAGCTTTGGCTCGAACCAGGTGGATTTGGGAGGCATCACCTCGCCCGCATCCGCAACAGCCATGAGGTCCGTCATGCGGGTGGGAAACAAAGAAAAGGCCACACGATACTGGCCCTCCTCCACGGGGCGGGCCAGGCCCTCCAGACCGCGGATACCCCCGACGAAGTTGATGCGCTCATCCCGACGGGGATCGACGATGCCAAGAATGGGCTCGATCAGATTATCCTGGAGCAGACTGACGTCGAGCCGGCCCACGGGGTCGTCCCAGGGGATTCGCTGTTCATCCAGGGCCAGCCGATACCAGTCGCCGTCCAGAAACATGCCAAACTCGCAAGGCTTGGCGGGTGTTACCGGATCGGCGCTCGGCTCGATGCGAAAGGCCACCGCTACTCTGCTCAGGAATTCTTCCTTGTGAAGCCCATGCAGATCCTTGACCAGCCGATTGTAGGCCATGATCTGCATCTGGTTATGAGGGAAGACCACAGCAAGAAAATAGTTAGAGGACTCCTTGCCACCAGGCCCGGCCTGAGCGGCCTTGCGGGACGCCGCGACACGGGAGGCCGCGGCGGAACGATGATGTCCATCGGCCACATAAAGGGCCGGCAACGCCTCAAAGGCAGCCGATAACAGCCGGATGAGGTCTTCGTCCGCAATTACCCATATCTCATGGCGAACCTGGCCCTCGGCACGAATGTCCACCACCGGGGTCTGCTTGCTGATCGCAATCAGAATATCGTCGATGCTCGGGGTGGCGCGATAGACCAGGAAGACGGGCCCTGTTTGGGCATCCAGGGCGTCGATCTGCCGCACCCGGTCATCCTCCTTCACTGGCCGGGTAAACTCATGCTTTTTGATGCGATCCGCATCATAGGCAGCCACCGAGGCCGTAACGACCAGCCCAGTCTGGACGTGCTGCCCCATGGTCAGGCGATAGACGTAATAGCAGGGCGTTGGGTCCCGCTCCAACACACCCGCCGCCAGCATCTTCTCCAGATTCTCCCGCGCCTTGGCGTAGACCTCCGGGGCATAGGGATCCGTACCCCGGGGCAGATCCACCTCGGGGCGGGAAATATGCAGGAAGCTCCAGGGCCGCCCGACCACCATGGCGTTGGCCTCGTCGGCATTCATTACATCATAGGGTGGTGCGGCCACCTCTGCCGCGCGACCAGGGGCCGGGCGTAGCCCGGCGAAGGGCTTGATCAAGGGCATGATAGACAGGGATCCAAAAAGTCAAAAAGTCAGAAGGAATGATAGTTACCGGGGTGGGGGCGCGTAGAGGAGGCCGCCGTCGTTCCAAAGGGCGTTATAACCCCGCTTGATCTTGAGCGACGACTGGGTTCCCAGATTGCGCTCATAGATCTCTCCATAATTGCCAACCTGGCTGATGATGCGGAGGACCCAATCCTTTTCCAGGCCCAGGGCCTTAGCGACCTTGCCCTCCACATCCAGCAACAGGCGCGTATCATCTGCCCTGGCATCCCCTAAGGCCCGTTTGACATTCCGGGAGTCGATGCCCGCCTCCTCGGCATCGATCATGACATAGAGGGTCCAGCGCACGATATCAAACCAGCGGCCATCCCCCTCGCGCACGGCTGGGCTTAGCGGCTCCTTGGAAATCACCTCAGGCAAGACCCTCTGCTCTGCCCCATTGTCCATGACCAGGCGCAGCCCATAGAGCTGGGTCTGATCGCTGGTGAGCACCTGACAATCACCAGCCTGATAGGCCTGGCGTGCCGCATTCATGTCCGGGAAGAGATGCAGGTCGAGGTCCATCTGGTGCAGGTCGAAATAGCGGCGGACATGATCGGC
>CAZFZB010000008.1:10958-44890 GCA_964523415.1 uncultured Chromatiaceae bacterium
TCCACCTTATCCTTTGAGCCCAGGGTCGCCGCTGCAACAGCGCGGCAAAATTCCACGTCCATGCCACTCCAGTGCCCGGCGGAATCTTGATAGGACAACCCAGGGGCCTCGCCATTGACGCCACACTTGATCTTACCGCGAGCCTTGACTTCCTCCAGGGTACCCGCCGCCTGGGCCTGACATAGGGCGCCGGCTAACAAGATGCCGGTTACCCACTTGACTGCAAGTCTCATTGAGAATCTCCTGTCCAAAAAGGGTCACCAGCGCATCAAGACCCACTGAGGCACCTGAGTAGCGGCGGGTCCCGTGCCGCTATTCCAGGACAAATCACCCGACCCGTCCTGATCGGTCAGATAATAGGGCGCACCCACGCTCGGGGTAATCTTGACCTTATAAAGGCGACCATTGATGCGGTACTCCTGCACCGTACGGTTCTCATGCTCATGCAGGGTGACATCGGGGGCCAGAGCGGATTCGGGTACACTCAGATCCAGCCCATCGATTGGACTGGCGAGGACCAGCGGGGTCAGCAGCATGCCCAAGGCCGGCAAGGGTCGGGCGAGGAGGCGATTATGGGACATGATAGGCGCGGCCCTGGGCATGGAATTCGCGGCTATGGTACCAGGAAGGTTGGAGCCGCGCGCCCGGATAAGCCAGGGGCCTGGGGGCGCAGCGGTATTCCATATCACGCGGCGGGGGCATCCGTGGCAGAAAGCTTGCGCTCGGCATATTCGGTCTTGGATCCCGTTTCATCCCAGGCGAAGGTGCAGTCCAGATGGGCGAGCACGGCCACCAGGCCGCCTTCACCATCCTCGATCATCACGTTCAAAGGGGTACGGCTGCCAAAGCGCCGATTACCACGCCGGATCCAAAGGGAGCGCATTTCTGGATTGCGGGGGAAATAGGTACCCAGGGCCTGTTCGATCCGGGTCAGATAGCCTAGGCGGCGGTTAACGCCGGCATCATCCGGGAAAGGCTCTTGGTCGACAAAACGCGACACATGACGGGCCTTGACCGATGCCGGCAAGGCAAGCAGGGCCAGGATATCGCTCGCCCCCAGTCCCCAGTCATTGAACAGGGCCATGATGTGACGTGTAAAGTACAGCCTTTGCTCGGGTGTCGGGACATCGGTGGCAGGCAGGGCTTGGGACATGGCGGATTCCGGATGAGTGGTGGCAGAGGTGCTGGCCGCGAACTCGCCAACATTGCGTGCAACCCCGGCCTTTTCAAGCGGGGAAGCCGGATTCACCGCGACAGGCGCTGGATGCGCATTACCCTTGGAATCAGCCGCAGGCGCCGCATGATGCGAGCCAGATGTTGGCGATCACGGACCGAGATCAGAAAATCCAACCCGATATTGTGGCCATCCTTCTCCCGCGACTGGACATTCTCAATGTTGGAACCCAGTTCGGCGATAGCAGCGGCCAAACTAGCCAGGACACCCCGCTGGTTGCCCACATCCACCCTAATCTCCGTAAAGAAGTCCCCCTTCGGTTGACTCGACCATTCCAAGTCAAGCCACTGGTCCTTGTGCTGTTGGAGGTCACCGAGATTACGACAACCCTGACGGTGTACGACGATCCCCTTGCCGGGACTGAATAGCCCGGAGATGGGGTCTCCCGGGATAGGCCGACAGCAGCGCCCATAATTCACCACCATGCCCTCGGTGCCCTTGATAGCAAGGCGGCGCGCCTCCTTATGCTCGGAATCGAGTGATGCCTCCGCCACATCCTCGCCCATGAGACGCCGCGCGACCAGGATCGGGAGCCGGTTGCCCAGCCCCACCTCCACCAAGAGGCTGGACAGGTCAGGCAACTTGGCCCGCGCCAGATAGGCGGCCAAGCTGCCCTTCGGCAGTTGGTCAAGGTCCAAACCCTGTCCTGCCAGTTCGGCGTTAAGCAGACGCCGCCCCAGAGCCCCGGCCTCCTCGTGTTGCAGATTCTTCAAGTAGCCGCGGATACTGGCGCGAGCCTTGCCGGTCACCACGAAATTAAGCCAAGCGGCGTTAGGCATGGCCCTGGGGGCCGTGATGATCTCCACCGTCTGCCCGCTCCGCAATACAGTGCGGAGGGAGGCCAGGCGGCGGTCGATACGCGCCGCAACACAGCGGTTGCCGAGACCAGAATGGATGGCATAGGCAAAATCCACTACCGTCGCTCCGGCAGGCAGCACCTGAATATCCCCTTGGGGGGTAAAGACATAGACCTCGTCCGGGAAGAGATCTACCTTGACGTGCTCAAGAAACTCTACGGAGTCCCCCGATCCGCGCTGCATCTCCAGCAGATTCCCCAGCCAATCCGCCGCCAGGTTTTGTGGGCTGCCACGTTTGGAGCCTGCTTTATACATCCAGTGAGCCGCGATACCACTTTCGGCAACGCGCTGCATCTCCAGGGTACGGATCTGGACCTCGATGGGAACACCCTGGGGACCAAAAAGCTGGGTGTGCAGGGATTGATAGCCATTATTTTTGGGGATGGCGATATAGTCCTTGAAGCGACCGGGCATGGGCTTATAAAGGTTATGCAATAAACCCAGGACGCGGTAACAGGTATCGATCCTATCCACGACGACACGAAAGCCAAAGACATCCACTACATCCTCGAAGGAGCGATGCTTGTCCCGCATCTTGCAGTAGATTCCATAGAGGTGCTTTTGGCGGCCCACTACCCCAGCCTTGATATTCTCCCGCTCCAGACGGGCTCGCAGGGCCTTCTCGACATCCCGCACCAGTTCCTTGCGCGCCCCTCCAGCGCGGACGACCGCCCGATGGAGCAATAAGCGACGCCAAGGCCAGCAATGTGAGAAGCCCAGTTCCTCCAATTCAACATAGACCTTACGAATACCCAAGCGGTTAGCGATGGGCGCATAAATCTCCAGGGTCTCACGCGAGATGCGGCGGCGCTTCTCAGGGGCCATTATTCCCAGGGTGCGCATGTTATGGAGCCGGTCGGCAAGCTTGATGAGGATGACACGGATATCCTTGGTCATCGCCAACAGCATCTTCTGCAAGTTTGCCGCCTGGGCCTCGGCCTTGGAACGAAAGTCCAGTCGCGTCAGCTTGCTGACCCCATCCACCAGATCGGCGATCTCCTCGTCGAACAGGGCGGCTACCGACTCCTTGGAGTGGCCCGTGTCCTCGATCACGTCGTGGAGAATGGCCGCCATCAGGCATTTGTAATCCATGCGCATCTCGGCCAGGATGCGGGCCACGGCAACGGGGTGCTGGATGTAAGGCTCGCCAGTCTTGCGGGTCTGGCCGGCATGGGCCTCCGCACCGAACTGAAAGGCGCGATAAACCTCGCGAATTTGCTTCGCGCTCAGGTAGGACTCCAGGAAGACACAGAGGTCACCGATCTGGAAGCGCGGCTTCTCGGATGGCAGCTGTTCGGGGGGGAGGTTGGCGGCGGGGGCCTCAAGTGCCTGAGTCATAATATGGACCCGAGGGCTGGCGAGCACGGCCGGCGCCGCACCCAAAATTCGTTACCAGACTTGCCAGCGGCTCATGATGACTCCTCGGTTCCCATACCGATCGCCAGTTCCTCGGCAAGTTGCATCTCCAGAGACCGCTCTGCCCGGCGTTGCTCACGTTCCACCTCCACGGCTGCGACGGTCTCCTGGGTTAGGACGCCCTCGGCAATTTCACGCAGGGCCACAACCGTGGATTTATCATTCGCCCAGGGGATCAGAGGCTCTACGCCATTGGCCAATTGCCGGGCCCGCTTGGTGGCAAATAGCACCAGATCGAATCGGTTATCCACATGTTCGAGGCAATCCTCGACAGTAATTCGCGCCATAAGTCTTATTGCTCCAAATAGATTCTAGTGTGGATCAGATTACCAAATCCCCGCCTAACGGCGAAGGTCCGCGGGGATTCTTAATAGACCTGCCTTCCAGCATCGAGGGGTCAGCCAGCCCCATCTTACGACCTCACCCCGCCAGTAGGGCCTCGATCATATCAGGACTGAGTCGCACGCCATGGGCCAGACGCAATCTCTCCGCCCGTGCCAGGCAGGCAAGGTCATCGAGGGCCTGGTCGAATCTGTCATTCACGACCAGGTAATCGTACTCGTCAAAATGGGACATCTCGTCACGCGCCTGCCGCATGCGCCCCGCGATGACCTCCTCGCTATCCTGACCCCGTCCCCGTAACCTCTCCGCTAAGATTGGGGCGGAGGGGGGCAGTATGAAGATGGAGACGGCGCCCGGGAATCGCTGGCGGACCTGGCGCGCCCCTTGCCAGTCGATTTCCAGGAGTAAATCCTGGCCTGCGGCGAGGGCCTCACGCACTTGAGCCTCCGCGGTGCCATAGCGATTGCCGAAGACCTGGGCATGCTCCAGGAAGGCACCCGCCTCAATCATGGCCAGGAAACGCCTCTCCTCCACAAAATGGTAATGGACGCCATCCACCTCGCCCAGCCTGGGCTGTCGGGTAGTGTAGGAAATGGCCAATCCAAGGCTGGTTTCACGTTCCAGGAGGGCCTTGACGAGACTGGTTTTGCCGGCACCGGAAGGAGCCGAAAGGATAAAAAGGATGCCTTCGCTCATAAAATCTGCGCTAGGGTGGTGGCGTAAGGGGAACAACCCGGGGGCGGAAAAGGGTGAGCGCCCTGGCCTTGCCCTCGTTGCCAAGCCATTAGACCACAAGGACCCGTCTTGGGCGATACCGGACCAGCCATTCAGGCCAACTTGAATCGATCCAGACGCGGACCTGAGCACACTTGACCCTACCCTGCTGTTCATTCTATCCATCCTCCACGGACAGTCCCAAGGGTTGGTCGCGCTCCGCAAGCCGATCACCGCCAGCAATAGAGCAGGATGGGGGGCTTAGCCTGATCGAATAGCCACGGTTTGATTGGCGCCGATACCCTAATCCACACGGCACGGCCTAGCGCCTACGAGGGGCTGCTTGGATTAGATCCATTAACCGGTACCAAAGCCCAAAATACCTAAAGGGCGGAGCAACTAACCTTCACCCCTTCTGGCCTATAATCTCGATTGCAGCCAAATCAGAATGGGACGCTATACCATGACCAATATCCACACACCCCGCAGCCTGCTGGCTGGATTGGCCTTACTGATACCAGCCTGGGTCCTAGCCCAGTCGGGCGGTTACTATGGCTATAACCCAATCCCTCAGGGTCAGGGTGGGGCCCTGCCAGCCATTCCAGCCCCACCGGCCCTCGCTAGCCCCGATAGGCCCGGCCTTATACGCGCAAGGGGGCCCCTCCGCTTCACCCAGACCCAGACCGCAGAGGGCTATATCCTCGATATCCCCCTGGACGGCATGAAGGCCGAGGATATCCAGGTCGAGATCAAGGGCAACACACTCCGCCTCTCCCGCGACATCTCCGCCCAGGAAACACGCGAGGAGACGCTGGGGGATGGTCAGGGCTACCTGCGCAGCTACAGTTTCTCCAGCGGCCGCTCCAGCCAACGGCTTCCCCTGCCACCGGACGCAGATGGCGGGGCCATGCGTCGCGAGGAGAACGCCGAACGGGTGCGTATCATCATCCCGCGTCGGCACCCTTGAACCCGAACCCGCTGCCAAACCAAACCTGATGTCAATCCCAACAACCTTGCGCGTCAACCTCCAAACCCTCGGTTGTCGGCTCAATGAAGCGGAACTGGAGACTTGGGCACGCCAGTTCCAACAACTTGGACACCAGATCACTGCTGACGAAACGGAGGCGGACCTGGTCGTAGTCAATACCTGTGCCGTTACCCAGGAGGCGGTACGCAAATCCCGCAAGCTCCTGCGCCACGCCCAGCGTGCCAACCCCTACGCCAGGTTAGTCGTCAGTGGTTGCTTCGCCACCCTGGAAAACCAGGCATTGGCGCTGGCAGAGGGTATCGATCTGGTAATCCCCAACCCAGACAAGGACCACCTGGTAGCGATCACTGCTAACGAACTTGCCCTACCACTCATGCCCCTCAACGCCATGGCAGCCGATGCCAATTCCCTCTTCGCCCGCGGCCGCCAACGCGCCTTCATCAAGGTTCAGGATGGCTGCCGCTACCGGTGCACCTATTGCATCGTAACCCTGGCGCGGGGAGAGGAGCGCAGCCGCCCCATCCAAGAGATTGTGGAGGAGATCAACCGCGCCGCTACAGCGGGAGTGCAGGAGGCGGTTCTCGCGGGCGTCCATCTCGGTGGCTGGGGCAGCGACCTGGGACAGGGCCTGGACGACTTGATCGGCACCCTCCTTGCCACTACGGACATGCCGCGCCTGCGCCTTGGCTCCCTGGAGCCCTGGGAACTGCCAGACGGACTCTGGGACCACTTCGCCAACCCCCGTCTCATGCCCCACCTGCACCTGCCCCTGCAAAGCGGTTCCAACAGTGTCCTACGGCGCATGGCGCGACGCTGCAGGACCGAAGAATTCGCCAACCTCGTCTCTAAGGCTCGCGCCCGTGTTCCAGGCATCCACCTGACCACCGATATCATCGTCGGCTTTCCCGGCGAAACCGATGCTGAGTGGCGCCAGACACTGGCCTTTGTGGACAGTATCGGCTTTGGCCAGGTCCACATCTTCGCCTACTCCCCTCGTCCTGGCACCAAGGCCGCCACCCTGCCCGATCAGGTCCCAGCGGAGGTGAAAAAACAGCGCAGCCGAGAGATGCACACATTGGCCAGACGCATGAAGACCGACACCCTCGCCCGCTACCTGGGTCTTGAGACCACTATCCTGGTGGAAGGCCACCAGGGCGACGACCCTGGCAGCGACCGCTTCGGTTACACACCCCATTACCTGCCGGCCCGCCTGCGCCCCAGCTCGACGGATGACCTTACCAACCAGTTACTCCAGGTGAAACTAACCGCCATCCACCCAGATGGAGACAGCCTGGTTGCGATCTTAGGGACCCCGCCCCACCGTATCCAGGAAGCCAGGGGCACCGTCCCAATAGCGGCCATGGGGTTAGCCTCCTACCCAACCGCATCATGAATCGGACCCTTCTGTTCGGGACGGCGGAACGGATTATCCAACGCTTTGCCATTACCCGAGGTCCTCTGACTATCGAGCCCTTAGGTCGGGGCCTCATCAATGATACGTTACTGGTGGCCGCTGAAACCGGTCAATGGGTGCTGCAACGCCTGAATGACCAGGTTTTTGCCAACCCCGAGAGGATCATGACCAACCTGTCCAGCCTCGTTGCACATGTGGCCCACAAGGGGATGGGTAATCTGACCTTGCCGGAGCTGGCACGCACGGTGGAGGGCGAAACCTGGACGCGAGACGAGGAGGGTGCCGCCTGGCGCCTGTTATCCTTCATCCCAGGCCGGCCCCTAGCTCAGATCGCGAGCGACCTGCAAGCGGCGGAGGTAGGTCGGGTGCTTGGAGCCTTTCACCGGTCGGTATCTGACCTCGACCCCGCGCACCTCGAGGTGACCTTGCCGGGTTTTCATGTGACGCCGAACTATCTGAGGGCCTTCGACCGGGTGAAGCGGGAGGCGGTCATGGCGCCCCAGCTCGGGCTCGAGGAGGCACTGGCCTTTGTGGCGGCCCGCCGGACGGGTCTGGATGTACTGGAACTGGCGCAAGCGGGGGGCCTGATACCTCAGCGGGTCATCCACGGCGACCCCAAATTGGATAACCTTGTGTTCGACCCGGCGGGTCAGCGAGCCCTGGCCCTGATCGATCTGGATACGGTGCAACCGGGCCTGATCCTGCATGATCTTGGTGACTGCCTGCGCTCCTGCTGCAACCGCCGCGGAGAGTCCGCCAGCTTCGAGACACCCGTTGCCTTTGACCTTGACGTCTGTCGGCCCTTGCTGCATGCCTATGCGGACCAGACGCAGGGGCTGCTTGGCCCAGCGGAGGTGCAACTCCTCTATGCTGCGATCCGGCTGATTCCCCTCGAGTTGGGGCTGCGGTTTTTGACCGATCATCTGCAAGGCAACCGCTGGTTTCGCATCACGGCACCAGGTCAGAATCTCGCCAAGGCGCAGGTTCAGTTCGCCCTGGTAGCGGATATCGAACGCAAGGAGCAGGAGATCCAGGGCATCATCGCGGGTTGTTTTGGCACCTTCGGGTCTGATAACAACTAATCCCTATTTCTTGCCCCATTCTTGCAGTAAGATCAATCCCACTTTTCGCGCCTGGGCCAACAGGCGGACGCAGCCGGTCAGCGAACTTGGTGTCAAGTCCCAGGCTGGTCGGTTTTGGATCACGAGTGACCTCCGTCCCATTGGGCGGCAGTGGAGGGTATCATGGGTTTGGGTGGCATCAGCATCTGGCAGCTTCTCATCATTTTAGTGATAGTGGTGCTGCTTTTCGGGACCAAGAGATTGAAGGACATAGGTTCGGACTTGGGCAACGCGGTCAAGGGCTTCAGGTCCGCGATGACAAGTGACGACAAGGAGGAAGAGGGAGCAAAGCGGCTGGAGGAAACCCCTGCGCCCCCCCGGACGACACCGCCAGACATGACTAACAAAGTCGAAGGCCAGGACAAGGTCTGAGTTAACGTTGGGGCCGGGGCTGGCTTATGTTTGACATCGGCTTCATGGAGTTGGTGGTGGTCGCGGTGGTGGCCCTGCTGGTAGTGGGACCTGAGCGCCTGCCCCGGCTTGCACGCACCGCGGGGCTATGGCTAGGCCGGGCCCGGCGGACCCTCGCGACGGTAAAGGCCGAAATCGATAGCGAACTCAAGGCGGAGGAACTCAAGGAGATCCTGGCCAAGCAATCGCGCGCAAACCCCCTGGAAACCATTATCGAGACATCCCTGGGCAAGCCCACGGCAACCAAGCCCACCGGGCCTGAGGATCATACGGCTCCCATCAAGCCGGATTCCCCAACCTAGATCCCAGTAGCCACACCATCCCCAGTGGGTCTGGAATGTCCCAAACAATATCTCTGCCTGTCCATTTCGCCCCGGGTTCGCGCCTGATGCCATCAGGTGCAGCCCCGGGTATTCCCTTGTGACCTCGCCCCTCTGACTTCTACGCACTCGGAAATAACGACCGCGATGACAACGCTGGCCAGCCCTGATGACCCGGATTCGGAACAGCCCTTCATGTCGCACCTCGTGGAGCTTCGCGACCGGCTGTTACGCATGGTGATGGCAATCGGGATTGCCCTCCTGGTCCTCTTCCCTTTCGCTAACGACATCTATACCTTCATCGCCGAGCCCATCCGTGCCCAATTGCCCCAGGGTTCGACTCTGATCGCAACCCAGGTGGCATCGCCCTTTATGACGCCCTTCAAGCTGGCGCTGGTAGCAGCGGTCGTCCTGGCCATGCCTTATCTGCTTTACCAGGTCTGGGGTTTCGTGGCACCAGGCCTCTATCACCATGAAAGGCGCTTAGCCTTACCCTTGCTGTCCTCCAGCATCGCCCTCTTCTACCTGGGCATGGCCTTTGCCTATTACTTCGTCTTCCCCTTGATCTTCGCCTTCTTCGCGGCCACGACCCCTGAAGGCGTGGCTCAGATGCCGGATATCACCTATTACCTGGATTTTGTCCTCAAACTCTTTCTTGCCTTTGGGATCTCTTTCCAGATTCCCATCGCCACCATCCTGCTGATCAGTATGGGCGTCACCTCGGTGGAGAGCCTGACCGCGAAGCGGCCTTACATCATCGTCGGCTGCTTCGTGATTGGCATGTTGTTGACCCCACCAGACGTCATCTCCCAGACCCTGTTGGCGGTACCCATGTGGATGCTGTACGAGGCAGGCATCTTCTTTTCGCGCTTCTTCGCTAAATCCGGTCGGGAGGAGGAGTCGGGAACATCCACAGTTCCTCCTCCTGGCACCGTAAATGCCGGGGTCGTGGCCACACCCGGCATGGCAACAAGTCCTAGAGCGGATACCAGTCAGAACCCTGCTTCGGGCAGCACCGCACCGCCGACCGACCAGGCCCCCGAGGTCATGGTCGGCCTGGAGATCGAGGGGGGTGATCCCTTCGACCGCAGGCGTTTCGTGCCCCTGACACCTGAAGAGATGGAGGCTGAGCTCGACGCCATCGAGGCGGCCGAGGCCGAGGAGGACCAAGAGGATTCACCTGAGAGCGCGGATGAGCAGGCGGGTGACACGGCACCAGCCGGAGCCGGGGGCGATCCCATCCAGATCCTGCTGGAACAGGTCGCGGTGCTGCGTGACCTGGAAAACGAGGCGGGTGCCCGCCAACTCCTTTATCGTATCCTCGCCGATGGCGACGAATCCCAGCGCAGGGTCGCCCTGAATATCCTGACAGAGATGGACAGACCCTGAGACTGGCGGCCAGAGCATTGAGATGTTGTTATGTCACTATAATTCCGCCTGATCCATGGCCTACCGCCGGGCCATGGCACCACCACCAGAGAGCGACCCGGACCCATGGCCTCCGCCACCCAACTCCATTACAAACAAAACCGGCTCAAACAGCTTCGCGCCTTTTGTCATGCCGCACGCTCGGGCAGTGTCAGTACCGCCGCCGACCAGATCTTTCTGAGTCAACCCACCGTCTCTCTCCAGATCCAGGCCCTGGAGCGGGAATTCAACACCCTGCTCTTTGAGCGCCGCGGCCCCAAGATCAAGCTGACACCCGCGGGAGATCTGCTCTACGGGTTAGCACAGCCCCTGGTCGAGGGCATGGATAAGCTCCATGAAACCTTCTTCAGCCAATGTGGCAGGGTGGATCAGGGCACCCTAGAGGTAGCAGCCGGGGAATCGACCATCCTCTACATCCTTCCCGAGCCGGTGAAGCGCTTTACCGCCATACATCCTGGCATCGAGATCAAGCTGCACAACGTCACGGGCCGCGATGGCCTGGCCATGGTACGTGCCGACGAGGCGGATATGGCCGTCGGCTCCATGATCGAGGTCCCGGACGACATCACCTACCGACCCTTCGTCACATACCGGCCTAAACTCATCACCCCCCTGGACCACCCACTGGCGGCCAGGGCCAGCGTGACCCTGGCGGACATTGCCCCATTCGGGCTCATCCTGCCGCCCAGCCATCTCAGCACCTGGCGGACGGTCGATTTGGTCTTCCGCCAACACAACCTGAATTACAAGGTCGCCCTGGAGGCCGGAGGCTGGGAGGTCATCAAGAAGTACGTCGAACTGGGTCTAGGTATCTCCATCGTCACCGACGTCTGTCTTACCGGTCAGGAACGTCTGGCCACCATCCCACTGGAGCAATACTTCCCAAAACGCAGCTACGGTATTGTCCTGCGGCGTGGTAAGTTTCTCTCCCCCCAGGCCAAGCGATTCCTCGATGTCCTCGACGAGAACTTCTCCGGCCAGGAGGTCGAACCCCACCTCCTGGGGCCCGAGCACGGGGAATGGGAGGACACTCACCTGGGATGAGTCAGATCCGCCAAGCCAACCCCAAGCTATAGAGCCGATTCTTTTTGTCGCCGCTGATCTCGGCGGCGAGGGCGGCGGCCTGCTTGAGGGGCAGGTCCCGGGCCAGGATGCGCAGTACCCTCTCGCCTTCCGCCCCCGTTGCATCCTGGTCGCGATAGCCCTCCACCAGCAGCACGAATTCGCCCTTCTGCTGATCTGGATCACTCTCGATAAGCGGGATCAGACCCGCCAGGGTGCCCTCTAGGAAGGTCTCGAAGCATTTGGTGAGTTCCCGCGCCACCACGGCTCTGCGATCCGGTCCCAGGCTCGAGGTCAGGTCGGCCAGGGTTGCCAGGACCCGATTGCCAGCCTCGTAGAAAATCAGGGTGCCAGGTTCCCGAGCGAGTGTGACAAACCATTCCCTGCGCTTGAGTTGGGTGCGCGGCGGGAAGCCAAGGAAGACAAAGCGATCACTGGGCAGGCCCGCGGCGGAGAGAGCGCAAATGGCGGCATTGGGGCCCGGGATAGGCATGACCCGCAACCCGGCGGCCCGGGCGGCGGCAACCAAGGGAAAGCCTGGATCGCTGATCAGGGGCGTACCAGCATCCGAAACCAGGGCCAGGTCCTCCCCAGCGGCTAGACGAGCCAGCAGGCGCGGTACCAGTTTCCCCTCGTTGTGCTCGTGGCAGGCGGTCATGGGCGTACTTAGACCATAGTGGCCCAGTAATCCTGCAGTGTGGCGGGTATCCTCGGCGGCGATGAGGGCGACCCGGCCCAACACCTCTAGGGCGCGCTGGCTGATGTCCGCCAGATTGCCGATGGGCGTAGCCACCACGTATAGTATCCCCGGGGCTTGTGACAAGGCCTTCCTTCCGATTTTCACAGGGCCCGCCATCGATGACGAAGCCAGAACATGCAATTGGCCACGGAGACTTCCTTAGATCCGGTGCGCCCCTTCACCCGCCTAGGTGCTTCCCGTTCGACCCCGGACTGCCCGGCCCTGGCCACCGTCTCCAGCTCAAGGACTCTGGCCAAGGCTCAGACCCGATGAACCGTGACGCTTGGCCGCCCCTCCCCAGGTTCCGGTCCCTACCTCTCCTGATCGGCTTATTCCTGGCGACCCTGATCATCCTGCTCTCGGGCTGCGTGGGGCCCCCTCGGTATGCCGGCTCCGGAACGGGACCAGGGGCGGGCGCCCCCGGCAAGGAGATACCCCGGGCTCGGGTTGCTGTCCTCCTGCCCACGTCCGGACGTTACGCCGAGGCGGGTGCAGCGGTGCAAAAGGGCATTCTCGCCGCCCAAGGTGCCAGCGGGCAAGGCTTGGAGCTGAGCTATTACGACAGCCAGAACCCTAGGTCGGTGCCGGAACTCCTGCGCCTGGCTGCCGCTGAGGGCGCGACCTTGGCCATCGGTCCCCTGGAAAAGGACGCGGTCGACGCCCTCGCCAACCAAGCGGCACTACCCATCCCTACTCTGGCACTGAACCGAGCGAACAGCGAGTCCTCACCACCGAATCTTTATCAATTCTCCCTGGACCCGGAGGATGAGGCCACCGACGCCGCTCGTAAGGCCTGGGGGCAAGGTTATCACACAGCCATCCTGCTGTATCCCGCCAGCCCCTGGGGTGAACGCCTGGCCAATGGCTTCCAACGCGAATGGCTAACTAATGGCGGCAACTTTGCCGCCATCCAGGCCTTTGATCCGAACAGGGTGGACCTCCCCGAGGGAATGCTGGTGGAGGCCTTTGCCGGCTCGATCCGAACTAGCCCCGCCGACTGCATCTTCCTGGTCGCCACGGCACCCCAGGCCCATCGGCTCTGGCCCGAGATTGTAGCCGCTACCCAGGGTCCGCCACCGGTCTTTGCCACCTCGCATGTGTTCGAGGGCTCCCGGGATCAGGTCGGCAACCAGGCCCTACAGGGGCTGCAGTTCGTGGATATCCCCTGGATGATTGACATCAACCCGGCTGACCCTCTCTCGCGATCCAGCCTGGAAAGCAGCCCCGGAGGCATCGACCCACGCTACGCCCGGCTCTATGCCATGGGTATTGACGCCTACGCCCTGGTTCAGCAGCTCAACGAACTCAGCAGGCGTCCCGGCTCCTTCCTGGATGGCCGTACCGGGCGCCTGAGCCTGGATAGTGGGCGTCGCGTCCAGCGGGAACTCATACTGGCGCGCTTGGAAGGCCTGGGTCCAAGGCGGATCACCGCTAGGGGAGCCGGGACCAATTTCATTCCTGCCCCTCCCGGCTACCCCCGGGGCGAAGGTCCGCGCCTTGCCGCCCTCCAACCCTGAGACGACTCGGGGCTTGGGAGCCGACAAGGAGCGCCTGGCCTGCCTCTATCTGGAGAGCCAGGGGCTCCGGCTGATGGCGAGCAATTACCGCTGCCGTCTGGGTGAGATCGACCTGGTGATGCGTGACAGCGATACCCTGGTCTTTGTCGAGGTCCGCTTTCGTGCCTCCGACCGTTTCGGTGGCGCGGTTGCCTCGATAGGGATATCCAAGCAGAGGCGGTTGATTGCCGCCGCCGGTCTTTTCCTGCAATGCCATTCCCTGGACCTCCCCTGCCGCTTTGATGTCATCGCCATGAGCGGTGGTAACCATATCGACTGGATTCGGGATGCCTTCCATGCCTAACGACCCCTTGCTCCGACCCACCCCCCCTATTCGCCTTGGCAGTACCCACCAAGGACTCATGCCCCTCCTACCCCTATTGGTCCTAACCCTATCCCTCTTGCAGGGTTGCGCCGCCGCCCTGGTCGGGGCCGGAGTGGGGGCCGCGGTCGGGGCCACGGTCGTGGTCCGGGATCGGCGAGGCGAGGACACCGTTATCGATGACAAGGAAATCGAGTTCAAGAGCCGAGATTGGCCAGGCACCCAGAACCGTTGCCAGGTTGCAGTCAACAGCTACAACCGCCTCGTGCTACTCACCGGTCAGTGCCGCGACGAGGCGGCAGCTAAGGCCTATGCCGAGCGCGTCAGCATGGTGCCCAAGGTTCGCCAGGTGGTGGATGAGATCACCATTGGCCCCTTTGCCAGCCTGCACCGCCAAAGCCAGGATACCCTCATCACCTCCCGGGCCAAGCTATCCCTGATTCATGTCGATCTCAAGGGGTTCGATCCCACCCGCGTCACGGTGATCACCGAATCCGGAATCGTCTATCTCATGGGGCTGGTGACAGAAGAGGAGGCGGAGGCGGTAGTTCAACAGGTTCGCAATGTTTCCGGAGTAGTCAAGGTAGTGAGGGTCTTCGAGATCACCGATCAGGCCCAAACCAAGGATGCCCAGGCCACCCCCATCCCTCCCGCCACGGCTAACCCCAGGCCGCCTGAAGAATCCGGTGACAATTTTAGCAGGTCCCCCTGACCTGAAACGGCGGAAACCAGATTGACCTATGAATCCAGACCCCGCCTTTGTGCAACTGAGAGGGAGCCAGGGGCGAACAACTTAATCACACCGGTTTTCGTTATTAAAGATATGGGTAACTTAATCCTGTTAGCCCCCCACGAGCCCCCCGTCATGACCTCGGGACGCAATCTGATACCCATGAGCGAGGGAACGGTCCAGGAGGCGGCTCATGTGGGAGTCGCCTTCGATCTGCTGCGCGATGATTCGGTCCAGTTGCCTCTAGCAGATCCTCTCTATGCCTGGGATCCCGGATACCCCAAGGGGGGTAAGGTCTACAACCTCACCGACCTGCCACCGGAAGAGGTATCCTATCTGACTCCGGCCCAGATCACGGCCTTTGGTGCCAGTGTCGGCGTGGCGGGGGACGCCTGGCTGGCCCAACTCTCCCAGACCAAGGTCGCCGCCATCGCCGCCCCCAACACCCCCTACTGGGTTGGGCGCCTGTCGGCTAGCCAACAGGAGGGCCTGTCCGGCGGTCAGATTGCAGCCTTCACGGAGTGGAGCCTGATGACCGCCCTCCCGGCCTCCAAGGTTGCCCTGACCCCCCCGGACAAGATCGCCGGCCTGGGGCTGACCATCAGCCAGACCCGTGCCGACTGGAAGGCGGCACTGACCCCCACCCAACGTGCCGCCCTGCCCCCCCAGCAGCTCGTAATCCTGGCCAATGCCGGATTCTGAACAAAGGCCCCAAGACGGCGCCGCCACCATGATGACATACCCCGCACCCTTGAGCGCCCAGGTTGTCGCAGAACTCAAGGACATCGCCAGACCCGGCGCCCTCTTTCTGGACCCGGCGGATCTCTGGTCCTACGGCTATGACAATAGCCGCCGTCAAGCCATGCCCCAGGCAGTGATTCTGGTCGAGGAGGCGGGGCAGGTCGGGCCTCTGGTCGAGATATGCAACCGGGAATGCCTGCCATTGGTCGCCCGCGGACGGGGTACTGGCACCACCGGCGCGGCAGTCCCAGACCGGGGTGGCCTGGTCCTCTCCTTCGAGCGCATGGACCGCATCCTTCAGATCGATCCGGACAATCGCCTGGCGATCGTGGAGCCGGGTGTAACCAACCAGGCCCTGCAGGCCGCGTTAGCGCCACGAGGCTTTTTCTGGCCACCCGACCCGACCAGCGCCGCGACCTGCACCCTGGGTGGCAACCTGGCCTGCAACGCCGCCGGCCCCCGTGCCGTCAAGTACGGCACCCCGCGCGAGAACACCCTAGGGCTGACGGCTGTGACCGGCGCTGGGGATCTCATCCGTACCGGGGTAAGAACCACCAAGGGCGTGGTCGGCTACGACCTGACCCGGCTCATCATCGGTTCTGAGGGCACCCTAGCTCTCATTACCCAGGCGATCCTCAAACTCACCCCCCTGGCGGAGGCGCGGCGTACCTTGCGTGCCAGTTACGCCGACATCCACGCCGCCGCCGCCGCCGTCTCCGCCATCATGGCCCAACCCATCACCCCCTGCACCCTGGAATTCATGGATGGCTCCGCCCTGGCCATGGCCCGTCATGTCGGCGATCTGGGCCTGCCCCCCGGAACCGGCGCCCTGCTCATGATCGAGGTGGATGGCCCAGCCCAGGGCATCGATCAGGCCGCGGTTGCCGTGGCCCAGGCCGCCAGAACGCCCGGTCTGTTGGAATTGAGCACCGCCGCCAGCGCTGATGAGGTCGCCGCCCTCTGGAAGACCCGCGCTGCCCTGTCCCCGGCCCTACGCCAGATCGCGCCCAAAAAGATCAACGAGGACGTTGTGGTTCCCGTTTCGCGGCTGGGGACCTTCATCGAGAGGCTGGACCGGCTGGGAGTAGAACATGCCATCCGCATCGTCAACTTCGGCCATGCCGGCAACGGCAACATCCACGTCAACCTGCTGGTGAACCCCGACAACCCCGAGGAAATGGTCCGTGCCGAGGCCTGCCTTGATGCCGTTTTCAACCTGGTTATCGCCCTAGAGGGAACCCTATCGGGCGAGCATGGGGTAGGCTTGGCCAAGCGCGATTTTGTCCACTTGGAGCTGGACCCCATCGCGCTGCGCCTCATGCAGGGTATCAAACACCAATTCGATCCAAATGGCATCCTAAATCCAGGCAAGTCCTTGCCTCCACAGGCGTAGGACAGGGGGTGTCGCTGCCCCTGCCCGGCTTTAGCCATTATCGCTTTAGGATTCGTCTGGCAACCGATAGGTCAATGGGGGTAATTGGATGGGAATACCTTCGGGAACCCAGAGAGGGATTTGCCCCGGGTTGGTGCTCGCCCTGATCTTGGGGTCCGATCCTGCCGACCTTGGCCGCCGGGTTTAATAGGACCCATAGATTCCGACACGAGCCGGACTGGTTGCGGGAAGATTGACACATCTCTCCGTCGTAGTGACACGTCCAAAGGCATCGACGGATTCATAAGTCGTACAGCGGGTAGCCGCATAAGGCCGGGGCATGGGTTGATTGGGATAATAGCGGTACTGGTATTGATTTTGGCGTTCCTGCGCTACATTGGCATAGCCAATGGCACCACCCACCGCCGCCCCCGCCAAGGCCCCGCTGGTGGCACCCGCGTTGCGATCCCAGGGGTTTAAGGCCGCACCCCCGAGGGCGCCGATAGCGGCCCCGGCCAGGGAACTCCCGACCACGGTCCCGACCTCCTGGTCGGTGGCCGCACATCCCCCCAACAGGGTCGCTAACAAGCAAATCAATCCCATACGCATCCTTAAAACTCTCCTGGCGCCCCGAGCAATGGATCCACACCAACCGCCAGACCAAGCGTCAGGTGGCTAGTAGCAGGTTCTTGTCGTCGTTCTGTTTCCATAGCGATCCCTGGTCGTTGTTACATCACAACGCTCTTGGTAGGGCGGGGGCTCTACCACCACCACCTCGCGCCGCGGTTGAGCCAGCAGGTAACCGAGGCCAATCCCGCCGATGATGGCGGGGGCAACCCAGGTACCGCCATAGTTGGGGCCATACCCATACCAACGGCCAGGGGGAGGGCCATAATAGCGGGGGGGATGAGCACTGGCGGAAACCGCCATGAGCAACAGAGTCCCCGCCATCGCCGAGGTAATCAGGGAACTGGATTTCATGTAGACACCTGGTAGGGATTGATTAATTCAGGGGAAACGCCGATGACCTTATGCTATTGAAATCGAGACCCGAGAATGGGGAACGAAGAAGGGACTTGGTTAACGATTGATGTGGCGGTGGGGGTGGGATTTGAACCCACGGAAGAGTTACCCCTTCGCTGGTTTTCAAGACCAGTCCAATAAACCGCTCTGGCACCCCACCCATGAGTAAGCTTCCCGGGTCCCGGGAATAACTGGAAGGAACCCTGGCCCCAGGCCCTCAGAATCGTCACTACCGACCCCTCAAGCCACAAGCCGATGTTGATGGGCCCCTACTTGATCGCAGTAGTTTGGCCCCCACCTCCTCCTACAGGACAAGGATACCGGAAGGGAGGCCTCAGGCCAATGAGACTTTGGTTGCCTTTTCGCCCCGGACAGGTATCCTTTGGAACTCGGGTTACCGCTTACTGTCCTAATTGCGACAGATTTCAGATCCATTCATTTAGGAGATACGCCGCATGGCTTACCCCCAATACTCCGTACTGAGCGGCGCCCAAAGCGCCATTTCTGCTAACAAGGTATTGAAAAATACCTATATGTTGTTGTCCGCCACCCTGGCCTTCAGCGCCATCATGGCCGTGGTATCCATGTCCCTGGCACTGCCAAGCTGGATGTACCTGGCCTCGGTGATTGGCGCCATGGTGTTGGGCATGTTCGTCTTACCCCGAACCGCCAATTCCAGCGCCGGGATCGGAGTTGTTTTTGCCATCACCGGCTTACTGGGTCTGGGTCTTGGCTCCATCCTGACCCTCTACATGGCCCTGCCCAAAGGTCCGGAGATCATCGCTACCGCCTTTGCCGGCACCGGCCTCATTTTCCTGGGTCTATCCGGCTATGCCCTGACCAGTAAAAAGGATTTCAGCTTCATGGGTGGCTTCCTGTTCGCTGGGATTATGGTGGTCTTCATTGCCGCCATCGCCAATATCTTCCTGGCCATGCCCGCCCTGTCCCTGGCGGTGTCGGGTGGCATCATCCTGGTCATGAGCGGCTTTATCCTGTTCGATACCAGCCGCATCATCAATGGCGGTGAGACCAACTACATCCTGGCCACCTATGGCCTTTACCTTAACTTGTTCAACATCTTTATCAGCCTGTTGCAGATCCTTGGCATCATGGGCAGTGACGACTGATCCCGAAATCTAAGTTTGCCTTGGACCCCGGCTCCCCGCCGGGGTTTTTCTTTGGCGATTACCGGAACCTGGAACATGGACCTTTTTCTGAAAATCATCGCGGCCGCCGCCATGGGCATGATGGTCTTCTACGCCTGGCGTTCCTACCAGCAATGGCAGGAACATGGCCCCAAGGCCGAGAAGGGAGACTGGCAGGCGGTCATATTGCCTTTGGCCTTAGTGGCAGGACTGGTTGTCTTGTTGATCGCAGTGGTACGTTAGTCCAGGCAAGCACGACCATCGGGACCCCGGCCCGCTTGAACCCGGGTTTGCAGCCCTCACAACCCCGACAAATACTCAGCGCCACCCAGGTAGGGCCGCAATACCACGGGGATGCCCAGCCTGCCGTCCTCCTCCTGGTAATTCTCCAATATCGCCACCAGGGTGCGGCCCACGGCGAGACCTGACCCGTTCAAGGTATGGAGCAGCTCGGGCTTGCCCGTCTCGGGATTGCGCCAGCGGGCCTGAAGTCGCCTGGCCTGAAAGTCCATGAAATTGCTACACGAGGAAATCTCCCGGTACCTGTTCTGACCCGGCAGCCAGACCTCCAGGTCATAGGTCTTGGTGGCGGAAAAACCCAAATCGCCGGCGCACAGTGTAACGACCCGGTAAGGAAGCCCCAATTTCTGGAGAATGGCCTCGGCATGACCGGTGAGGGCCTCCAGGGCCATGAAGGAGTCCTGAGGACGCACCATCTGCACCAGTTCCACCTTTTCGAACTGGTGCTGACGGATCATGCCGCGGGTGTCCTTGCCGTAGGAGCCGGCCTCGCTGCGAAAACAAGGGGTATGCGCTACCCACTTTCGGGGCAGGGAGCCCCCGTCCAGAATCAGGTCCCGGACCAGATTGGTCACGGGTACCTCGGCGGTGGGTATCAGGTAGTAGTCCTTCTCGCCGGGCACCCTGAAGAGTTCCTGTTCGAACTTGGGCAGTTGCCCGGTCCCGTAGAGGCTCTCGGCATTGACCAGATAGGGGACATAAACCTCGACATAGCCATGCTCCTGGGTATGGGCATCGAGCATGAACTGGATCAAGGCTCGGTGAAGCCGCGCCAGGGGGCCGCTCAGGACCACGAAGCGTGAACCCGTCAGCTTTGCAGCCACGTCGAAGTCCATCCAGCCAGTGGATACGCCCAGCTCAACATGGTCCTTGGGTTCAAAGGTAAAGGTCCGAGGCTCGCCCCAGCGCCGTTCTTCGCGATTGTCGCTCTCATCGCGGCCATCGGGTACGCTTGCATGGGGGAGGTTGGGCAGGCCAAGGGCGATTTGGCGAACCTCTTCCTGGATCCCTGCCAGATCGGCCTCAGCCGCCTTGAGGTTATCACCCAGTTCAGCGACCTGGGCCAGGAGGGGCGCCACATCCCCACCCGACTTCTTGGCCTGGCCGATGAGCTTGGACCGGCTGTTGCGCTCACCCTGCAATTCCTGGGTCCTGACCTGGATCGCCTTCCGGCGGGTTTCCAATTCCTCGATGCGCCTGGTATCCAAGGCAATTCCACGACGGGCGAGTTGCTCGGCGACATTGCCAAGCTCGGTGCGCAACAGATGGGGGTCCAGCATGATATGACTAACCTGGGTTGGAGGAGCGAAGCCAGACGCAATGACCCTCGCTGGCCTTGTCAATGGCCGCGAGGCGTTGCCCATGGGCCTGAAGTTCCGACTCGGTGGCATAGACCACGGGAAGAGGCTGCCGGTCCGCCGGCAGGCGGCGGAGGGGGTAGCGATGAATCTCCTGCCCCTGATCGCCTTGGCCCCCAAATGCCAGCTTGACCTGACCGCCGGTCATGGCGAGATAGACCTGGGTAAGGATCTCGGCATCCAGCATGGCACCGTGTAGGTCGCGCCGTGAGTTATCAATTTCATAGCGCTTGCAGAGGGCATCGAGGGAGTTACGTTGCCCGGGATGGCTCCGGCGCGCCATGGCCAGGCTATCGATAACCCGGCACAGATCGCCGATACGGGGGGCGTCCGCTCGCCAGAGCTTCAGTTCGTGGTCGAGGAAACCGACGTCGAAGGGGGCATTATGGATGATGAGTTCACTATCGCGGATGTAGGCGAGGAAGTCCTCGGCAATATCGGCGAAGCGGGGTTGATCTCGCAGAAAGTCATTGGTGATGCCATGGACCTTGACCGCCCCCTGCTCAACATCACGATCGGGTTGCAAATAGCAATGAAAATCCTTACGGGTTCGCCGGCGCTCCACCAGCTCGACACCGCCGATCTCGATGATGCGGTGACCCTCGGTTGGCTCCAACCCCGTCGTTTCCGTATCAAGCACAATTTGACGCATCTCTGCCAGGGTCCTGTTGCAATTAGCGGGGGATACCCTGATTGGCGAGGGCATCGGCACGTTCGTTTTCGGGATGCCCGGCATGACCCTTGACCCAATGCCACTCTACCCGATGAGCGGCCAGGGCCCGGTCAAGGCGTTCCCAGAGATCCTGATTCTTGACCGGCTGCTTGTTGGTGGTCCGCCAACCATTGCGTTTCCAATTGCTCATCCACTGGGTAACGCCTTGGCGCAGATACTGGGAATCAGTGACGACCCGGATGGACACAGGCCGCTTGAGCGCCTCCAGGGCCTGGATGATGGCCATCATCTCCATACGGTTGTTGGTGGTATGGGCCTCTCCGCCAGACAACTCCTTTTCGACGGCTCCAAACCGCAGCAAGGCCCCCCAGCCGCCGGGGCCAGGATTACCCTTGCAGGCACCATCGCAATAGATCTCGACCTGTTCAGACATTGCGGCCGGTCTCTCGAGTAGTGGGTTCTACCGCATTGCCCGGCAGCAACTTGCGGCGGGTCTGCCAGGAGGGCCGCAGGGGGGTCAGGGTAGAGACACGCTTAACGGCACGCAAGGCATAGACACCCCCCAAGGCCGACCAGTAGAGGCTACCGGTCCTGTCAAGAACGCTGCCAGAAGACCGAGGGGAGCCACCCCAGGGGGCCCGGAACAACAACATCCGTTGCATCTCCAGATCAAATCCCAAGAGGGACAGCCAGGCTCCGACGCGATAGCGAGTCAGGAAGCGACCACACCAGGGAACCCGGCCAGGGCGAACCAGGCGGAGGATCGCCCAAGGGCTGATGGCATTGAACCCCATGACAATGAGTCGTCCCTCGGGAATCAGCACCCGTTCCACCTCCCGCAGTACTTGGAGCGGGTCGGCCGCAAAATCGAGGGTGTGAGGCAGAAAGACCGCATCGAGGCTATCGCTAACGATGGGCATCATCTCCGGACGGGCCGCGATCCGCATCCCCAACCCGCCCTGATGCAGGACGGGTGGAAGGGAAATCGCATGGCGGACATGACTGCCCCGCAGCACCTCCCCAAAGACCTCATCGCCTCCAACCTGAAGGAGATAGTGACCAAAGACGCCCTCCAGCATCTGTTCCAGACAGACCGACTCCTGAGCCACCACCTCCCGGCCAAGCCTCGATTCATACCAGTCCTCAAACTGGCTGATCAATTCCCTCCCTTGGGGACAGGTCTTCATGGTGGTATAGGCATCCGGACTCAATCAACCGGCGGGGGCGCCAGGACCTCGCGGTTACCATTAGTCTCGGCCGCACCCACAATACCGATACGTTCCATCTCCTCGATCATGCGGGCGGCACGGTTATAGCCAATCTTGAGCCGGCGCTGAACCCCGGATATGGAGGCACGGCGGGATTCCACCACAATCTGCACCGCCTCATCGAAGAGGGGGTCCTGATCCTCCAGGTCGCCACCGGGACGGGGCTCGTTATCGATACCCGGGATACCATCACCCATATCCATGAGGATGGTATCGATATATTCCGGTTCGCCCTGCGCCCGCAGAAACTCCACAACTTTATGAACCTCATGGTCATCGACGAAGGCGCCGTGGATGCGATAGGGGATGCTTGTCCCGGGTGGCAGATAAAGCATATCGCCATTACCCAGCAGGTGCTCAGCGCCCATCTGATCCAGGATGGTGCGTGAGTCGATGCGCGAGGATACCTGAAAGGCCATGCGCGTCGGGATATTGGCCTTGATCAGACCCGTGAGGACGTCCACCGAGGGCCTCTGAGTTGCAAGCAGCAGATGGATACCCGAGGCGCGGGCCTTCTGGGCCAGGCGAGCGATGAGCTCCTCCACCTTCTTGCCCACTACCATCATCATATCCGCCAATTCATCAATGATGACGACAATGTAGGGGAGATGATCCAAGGCGGGTGGCGCCTCCATAGGCATCTCCCGCGCCAGGTTGTAGAGGGGATCCAGGATCGGCTCACCCGCCGCCAGGGCATCGGCAACCTTGCGGTTGTAGCCGCCAATGTTGCGCACCCCCAGCCGTGCCATCAGCTTATAACGGCGTTCCATCTCCGCCACGCACCACCGCAGGGCATTGGCTGCCTCCTTCATGTCCGTCACGACCGGCGTAAGCAGGTGCGGAATCCCCTCGTACACGGAAAGCTCCAGCATCTTGGGATCGACCATGATGATGCGCACATCCCGCGGTCCGGCCTTGTAGAGCAGACTGAGGATCATGGCATTGAGGGCCACGGACTTGCCCGAACCGGTAGTGCCAGCGATAAGGGCATGGGGCATGCGCCCCAGGTCAGCGACCACCGGATGTCCGGAGATATCGGTACCAAGGGACAGCGTCAGGGGAGACTTGGCATCCTGGTAGGCGCTGGAACCCAGGATTTCGCGCAGGGCCACCGTCTCCCGGAAATTATTGGGGATTTCCAGACCAATGACGGACTTGCCAGGTATGACCTCGACGACGCGTACGCTGACGGTGGAGAGGGCCCGGGCAATATCCCGGGATAGACCCGTTATCTTGCTGGCCTTGGTTCCCGGCGCTGGCATCATCTCGAACAGGGTTACCACCGGGCCGGGATGGACCGCAACCACTTGGACGGTAACGCCAAAGTCCGCTAGCTTGCTTTCGACCTGGCGCGAAAGATCTTCAAGCTGTTCCTTGCTATAACCCTTGCCGCTGCGGCGCGCCTCGTCGAGGAGCAGCAAGGGTGGCAGTTCCCCTTCCAGATTAAGGGGTGGCAGGGCCAATAGCTCCGCATCGCCCTCCTTGTCCTGAGGGATTGCGGGCGGTTGGAGGGGCATACTGGGCTTGGCGGCCTTGAGGCGCGCCTTGGGTTGGGTTCTGACCTCCAACTTGGACAGGGGCTTCGCCTCGGATGGCGCGATGGGGGGGTCTACAGCCGCGGCCTGGGGCGGATTCCCGGCCAGCCCCGCCAAGTCCTTCCGATCTAGCAGGGCCTCGTCCTCGATCATCTCGGGCTCGGGATCCGGGGGGGTCGCCGGTTCCCGTGCCTGCTCCGACGCCTTCTGCAACGGTGGGTGTATAACCCAGGTCGCCAACCCCTGTCCCGTCCGCCACAACAGCAGGACCAGCCAACCTATGCCGTCCAGCACCGCCAGCCAGGACAACCCGGTAAAAAAGGTAATTCCGGCCAGCAGGATGGGCGCCAGCAACAGGGTCGCGCCGGATGTGTGGAAACTGGCCACCAAAATGCCGCCAACCAGTTGACCGACGCCGCCGCCAATACCATTCGGAACCGGCACGGGGATGCCCTGCAACAGGATACCCGCCAGGGCACTGCCGGCACCCAAGGTGAGCACGAAGCCCAGCAATCGCAATGCCAGGCGTTGCACCCGGGTCTCCGCCTCGTCGTCCATGCCCCGTAAGGTCAGCCAGGCCGTCCAGGCTATAGCGACGGGTAGCAGATAGGCAAAGTAGCCAAACAGCGACAAGGCCACATCCGCGAACCAAGCCCCAAAGGGACCGCCCAGATTCCGGACCTGCTTGATTGGCTCGATATGGGTCCACCCCGGATCCTCCTGGGCATAGGAAATCAGACAGGCCGTCAAAAAGAGGGCAACCACGAACAGCACCCACATGACGGCCTCGCGCAGAACGCGCTGAAAATAATCACTGAAGGTTAGTTGCCCAACCCGAGTCGCCTGTGCCAAATTCACTACCTCCGTTTCGCCCCCAAAGCGTTGCAGTGGGCGTGGGTGAGTCCATCCCACCATCCTGCCTGGAAACCACACCCATGCCAAGCCGGGCCGCCATCCGACCCGGACATCCTTTACCCGACAGCGGTCAAACCTTAACATGAGGGCCATCCTATTCCCTTAGGGAACTGGCCCTCCCTTTAGATACAAGGAGTCCATCCATGAATGCAACAAAGCACTGCCGCCTGCTGATCCTGGGTTCCGGGCCCGCTGGCTACACGGCCGCTGTCTATGCCGCGCGGGCCAATCTCCACCCGGTTCTGGTCACGGGCATGGAACAGGGCGGCCAGTTGATGACGACCACCGATGTGGACAACTGGCCTGGCGATCCCGACGGTGTCCAGGGTCCGGACCTCATGGATCGGATGCGCCGCCATGCTGAACGCTTCGAGACCGAGATCATCATGGACCACATTAACCAGGTGGATCTCAGCCAGCGCCCCTTTCGTATCCTTGGCGATGGAGGCGACTATAGCTGCGACGCCCTCATCATCGCTACCGGCGCCAGCGCCCGCTATCTGGGCCTCCCCTCCGAACAGGAATTCCGTGGCCGCGGCGTCTCCGCCTGCGCCACCTGCGACGGCTTCTTCTATCGTAATCAGAAGGTCGCCGTCATCGGCGGCGGCAACACCGCGGTGGAGGAGGCCCTCTATCTCTCCAATATCGCCGCCGAGGTCACCCTGGTCCATCGCCGGGATGCCCTGCGCTCGGAAAAGATCCTGCAGCAGCATCTGTTCGAAAAGGTTGAGCACGGTAACGTCAACATCCTCTGGAACAGCACCCTGGATGAGGTTCTGGGTGATCCCACGGGCGTCACCGGCATGCGGGTCCGCAATGTTCAGGACGGCACTACCCGGGACATTGCGCTCCAGGGCGTCTTCATCGCCATCGGTCACCAACCTAATACCCAACTCGTCGAGGGCCAAGTGGAACTGCAAAACGGTTACATCAAGGTTCAGGGCGGCAGCGACGGCAACAGCACCGCTACCTCTATCCCCGGGGTCTTCGCCGCCGGGGACGTCATGGACCACGTCTATCGCCAGGCCATAACCTCCGCTGGCTCCGGCTGCATGGCCGCCCTGGATGCGGAGAAGTACCTTGATGCCTTGGGCGGGTGAAGGGCATCGCCTAAGGCATCCGGAGACGAGGCATCGGTGCAGTCCCCTGGAGGGCGCACCTGGCCACTAGAATAACTTTCACCCCCCCTTTAGATCTCGCAACAGCACCACGGCGAAGGCAGCAATGCCTTCGCCACGGCCCGTGAAACCCATGCGCTCGGTAGTGGTAGCCTTGACATTGACTCGGGCCAAGGCGCAGCCCAGATCAGCAGCGATGGCCTCGGACATGGCAGGTATGTAGGGGGCCAATTTGGGTTCCTGGGCAACCAGGGTGAGATCGGCATTGTGTACGGCCAAGCCTATATCCCCCAGGGAGGCCATAACCCGACGCAACAGGACACGGCTGTCGATACCGGCATAAGCTGGGTCGCTGTCGGGGAAATGGCGGCCTATGTCACCCAGACCCGCGGCACCCAGCAGAGCGTCGCAGAGGGCGTGGATGGCGACATCGCCATCGGAGTGGGCCTCCAACCCCCGGTCGTGGGGCACCTCAACTCCGGCAAGCATCAGGGGGCGCCCGGGGGCGAAGCGATGGGCGTCGATACCCTGGCCGATCAGCATAGCCGCCCCTGACTCATGAGGTAATAATGGGCCAAGGCCAGGTCTTCTGGATGCGTGATCTTGATGTTATCGGCGTGGCCCTCTACCAGCAGGGGCTGAAAACCAGCAATCTCCATGGCACTGGCATCGTCCGTCACCAACTGGCCCGTGGCGATGGCCTGAGTCAGCGCCTGGCGCAGGGGTCCAAGTCGGAACATCTGGGGGGTGTAGGCATGCCAAAGTCCCGCGCGGGGGACCGTATTCAGGACCTCACCCCGGGGATTTGCCACCTTCATGGTATCCCGTACCGGCATGCCGAGCAGGCCGCCTACCGGGTGCTGCTCCAGAGCCGAGATGAGGCGGTCCAGGTCAGAGCGCCGCAGGCAGGGCCGGGCCGCGTCGTGGACCAGTATCCACTCCTCCTGGCCGGCCCACCCCCCCAAGGCCTCCAGGGCATTAAGCACCGAATGACAGCGCTCGGCACCACCAGCCACGCGCAGGACCTTGGGGTCATGTGCCGAGGGCAGGGTCTCCCAGCGTTCATCCGCTGCGTCCAGGGAAATCGCCACACCTCGAATCCGGGGATGGTCGAGCAAGAGCCTCAGGCTGTACTCGAGCACTGGCTGGCCCGCCAGGTCGAGATATTGCTTCGGGATGGCCGTACCCATGCGGCGACCGGCCCCTGCCGCGGGGATCAGGGCCCAGCAAGCTGCATCAGTCACCGGTCTTGGACTCGGACCTGGGGGCGGTTTTGGACTCGGGCCTCGCGGATGGCTTCGAATCGGGGGCCGACTTGGGGACTAGGTGGGAGTTGGCCTGAGAAGCCTTGGCCGACCCGGAGGCAGCCGTGGCCTTGCCTTGGTTTCCGCCCGCAGTAGCGGGCGGTTGTGGTTCTATGACCTGCAAAAAAATCTCACCCCCCTTGATCATCCCCAGCTCACTGCGGGCGCGCTCCTCCAGGGCATCCTGGCCCTGACGAAGATCCTCCACCTCGGCCTGCAACCGGCGGTTACGGGTCCGTTGCCTTTCCAACTCCTCCCCCTGAGCCAGAATCTCACGGCGCAGAGCGGTAACCTCCGCCAGGCTGCCCTCCCCCACCCACAGACGGTACTGGAGCCAGCCAAGCAATAGCAGGAGGACGAGTGTCAGGATGCGCATGGACTGCGGCTACCAGGTTTCACCAGCACCGGGCAGGAACTAGCGGGTCGGCTTCAAAGCCAGCGGAAGGCCGCCCGGCCAGCGAACATAGCCTCGGCCCCCAGTTGATCCTCGATACGCATCAATTGGTTGTATTTAGCAACGCGATCGGAACGTGACAGGGAGCCGGTCTTGATCTGGCCGGTGGCGGTGGCCACCACCAGGTCGGCGATGGTGGTGTCCTCGGTCTCACCGGAGCGATGAGAAACCACGGCCGTGTAGCCCGCCGCATGGGCCATGCCGATAGCCTCCAGGGTCTCCGTCAGGGTTCCGATCTGGTTAACCTTGATGAGGATGGAATTGGCGATGCCCCGGTCGATACCTTGCTTGAGGATCCGGGTGTTGGTAACGAAGAGGTCGTCGCCTACTATCTGGACCTTGTCGCCCAGACGTTCGGTGAGGCGCTTCCAGCCGTCCCAGTCCCCCTCTGCCAGGCCGTCCTCGATGGACAGGATCGGATATTGGTTAACCCATCCTGCCAGCAAGTCGATGACGCCATCTGAATCGAGCTTACGGCCCTCCCCGGCCAGGTCGTAAACACCCTCCTGATAAAACTCAGAGGCTGCCACATCCAGGCCAATCCAGATGTCCTTACCGGCGATGAAACCCGCCTTGCCGATGGCCTCCAGAATCGCCTCCACCGCAGCGATATTGGAGGGCAGATCCGGTGCGAAACCGCCCTCGTCGCCCACGGCGGTAGCAAGCCCACGGCCCTTCAGCACAGCCTTGAGGGCATGGAAGACCTCCGCACCGTAACGCACAGCCTCGCGGAGGCTTGTGGCACCTACGGGCAGGATCATGAATTCTTGAAAGTCCACACTATTGTCCGCGTGCTGGCCACCATTGATGATGTTCATCATGGGCACCGGCAAGCGGTAAGGACCTTGGCCCAGATATCGGTAGAGAGGCAGGGTCCTTTCCTGGGCGGCGGCATGGGCAACGGCCATGGACACCCCGAGCAGGGCGTTAGCGCCAAGCCGGCCCTTGTTGTCCGTGCCATCGAGTTCGATCATGCGACGGTCGATACCGCTCTGATCGGAGACTTCCATGCCCAGCACTGCCTGTTTCAGTTCCCCTTCGACATGGGCAATTGCCTTGCGCACCCCTTTGCCCAAATAGCGGCTCTTGTCACCATCGCGTAGTTCCAGGGCCTCCCGCGAGCCGGTGGAGGCACCTGAGGGTACTGCGGCGCGGCCAACGGCACCAGCCGCGGTGACAACATCGGCCTCGATAGTGGGATTGCCACGCGAATCCAATATTTCCCTGGCGCGGACGTCGATGATCTCGGACATGATGAAACTCCTCGGGGGACAACCCCAAAATTAACAAAATTCTGTCCGTCGGCGGGAACTTAAAGATCCACCTCACCAAACCCCCGCCTCTTGACCACCCGATCAATTTCGACCAGGGTTTCCAGCAGTTCACGCATTCGTCCCAGAGGCCAGGAGTTGGGTCCATCGCTCAGGGCACAGGCGGGGTCCGGGTGCGTCTCCACGAAGAGGCCCGAGATACCCGCCGCCACCGCGGCCCGCGCCAACACGGGCACGAATTCCCGCTGTCCTCCAGAGCTGTCACCCTGCCCTCCCGGCAACTGGACCGAGTGGGTCGCATCGAACACCACGGGGCAACCCGTCTCGCGCATCACCGCCAGGGCACGCATGTCGGAGATGAGATTGTTATAACCAAAGCTGACACCCCGCTCGCAGACCATGATCTGATCGTTGCCGGTGGACCTGGCCTTCTCAACCACGTGCTTCATGTCCCAGGGCGCCAAAAACTGGCCCTTTTTGATATTCACGGGCAGGCCCATCGCGGAGACGGCCAGGATGAAATTCGTCTGGCGACACAGGAAGGCCGGCGTTTGCAGGACATCCACGACCCCCGCAACCTCCTCCAGAGGCGTGTCCTCGTGGACATCCGTAAGAACCGGCACCCTCAGCCCAAGGCGAACCGATTCGAGGATACGCAGGCCCTCTTCCAGGCCAGGGCCCCGAAAGCCACCCAAAGAGGAACGATTCGCCTTGTCAAAGGACGACTTAAAGATAAAGGGGATATCGAGTTCCGCCGTCAACTCCTGAAGATATCCCGCCGTGTCCTGGGCCAGCCCCGCGCCCTCGATGACGCAGGGACCCGCGATCAGGAAGAGGGGGCAATCCAGCCCAACTTCGAAGTTGAGTAGCCGCATCAGGAGCCCTTCCCACCCGCCGCCTCATGGTATTCGAGGGCGGCGCGAATGAAGCCTGTGAAGAGGGCATGGCCATCGCGCGGTGTCGAGGTGAACTCGGGGTGGAATTGGCAGGCGATGAACCAGGGATGATCGGGTATCTCCACCATCTCCACCAGGCGGCCGTCAAGGGACCAGCCAGAAAACCGCAGGCCTGCGTCCTTCAGGAGATCCAGATAGCGGTTGTTGAACTCGTAACGATGGCGGTGACGCTCGCGCACCTGGGGCTGGCCATAGACTGCACGCGCCAGGCTTCCCGGCTCCAGCCGACAGGTCTGCCCCCCCAAGCGCATGGTACCACCCAGGTCGGCATCCTGACCCCGCCGTTCGATCTGTCCCGCCTCCGTCTGCCACTCGGTGATGAGGGCAATGACGGGGTTCGGGGTGGCTGGATTGAATTCGGTGCTGTGGGAACCGGCCAGCCCCGCAACATCCCGGGCGTATTCGATCACTGCGACCTGCATACCAAGGCAAATACCCAGATAAGGGATGCGATGTTCCCGGGCGTAACGTACCGCCTGGATCTTGCCTTCTATGCCCCGTTCACCAAAGCCACCGGGGACCAGGATGGCATCCAGCCCCTGCAGGCAACCCGTGCCATCGGACTCAACCCGTTCGGAATCGACATAGCGAACCTTCACCCGGGTATGGGTCTGGACACCGGCATGGGCCAGTGCCTCGGACAGGGACTTATAGGCCTCGGTGAGGTCCATGTATTTTCCAACCATGCCCACCGTTACCGTGGCCACGGGCTGGTCGAAGCCATCCAGGACCCTCAACCATTCACCCAGGTCCGCCGCCGCCACCTGCAGCCCGAACTGGTTGACGACGAGATCGTCCAGACCCTGGGCATGGAGCAAAAGGGGGATGCGGTAGATATTGTCCGCGTCCACAGCGGAGATAACCGCCAACTCTGGAACATTGGTGAAGAGGGCTATCTTGCGCCGCTCGGGTTTGGGGATGTCCTTCTCGGCGCGACACAGCAGGATATCGGGCTGGATGCCGATGGACCTCAGTTCTTTGACCGAGTGCTGCGTGGGTTTGGTCTTGATCTCTCCTGAGGTTCTGATGTAAGGGACCAGGGTCAGATGCATAAAGAGGGCGTTCTGAGGTCCCTCCTCTACCCGCATCTGGCGAATCGCCTCCAGGAAAGGCAGAGATTCGATGTCCCCCACCGTACCACCAATTTCAACCATGGCAATGTCGGCCGCATCCGCACCCAGACGAATGCTGGACTTGATCTCATCGGTAATGTGCGGGATTACCTGCACCGTACCGCCGAGATAATCACCTCTGCGTTCCTTGCGGATGACGCTTTCGTAGATTTGGCCGGTGGTGAAGTTGTTGTTCCTCCCCATGCGGGTGCGCAGGAAGCGCTCATAGTGGCCCAGGTCGAGGTCGGTCTCGGCACCATCATCCGTCACGAAGACCTCCCCATGCTGGAAGGGGCTCATGGTCCCTGGATCCACATTGATGTAGGGATCCAGTTTGATCATGGTCACGCGCAGCCCGCGTGCCTCCAACAGGGCGGCCAGGGAAGCGGCGGCGATTCCCTTGCCGAGGGATGAAACCACGCCGCCCGTAATAAAGATGTATTTGGTCATGGGGAAGGAATCAAACTGCGCGCAAGACGAACCCGCGGAACCGGCGCAGGCTACCAAAATAGCCGCCTGGCCTCAATGGCAACCGAAACTGAATCGCACCGCCCGGCAGTTCTGGACTTTCAACTCGCCGTTTACTTGATCCTTATCAACTATAATTGCAAAATGGTAAAAATGAAGCCGCCTAGCCTCCCAGCGATGAACGAGAACAAGGTGATATCCTTCGAGGCTGTACGGATCGCCTGCAAAAGCTGTAACCTCTCCACCCTATGTCTTCCCTTGGGGTTAACGCCGGAGGATGTAGAGCGCCTCGACACCATAGTCCGGCGCAACCGTCCCTTACACAGGGGTGACTATCTCTTTCAAAGTGGAGACCGCTTTCGTTCCCTCTTCGTCGTCAAGACGGGCTCCGTCAAGACCTTTGCACCTAGCCAGGAAGGTGGCGAGCAGGTGCTTGGTTTCCATTTACCAGGTGAAATCATAGGCTTGGACGCCATTGAGAATGATGCCCACGTCTGCTCCGCGAAGATCCTGGAGACCTCTGCCGTCTGCGAGCTGCCTTTCTCCCGTTTCGAGGAACTCAGCGTCACCATCCCCTCCCTCCAACACCAGATGTACCGTCTCTTCAGCAAGGAGATTGCCCAGGAGACCGAGATGTTGCTTCTGTTAGGCAAGAAGAGTGCCGAGGACCGTCTCGCCACTTTCCTGCTCAGCCTCTCCCAACGCCTGCAAAAGCGCGGCCTGAGCCCCACCGATTTCTACCTGAGCATGTCACGCCATGAGATCGGCAACTACTTGGGACTTGCCGTCGAAACCGTGAGCCGCCTCTTCACCCGCTTCCACGAAGAAGGGTTGCTCATGGTCGATCGGAAACACGTCCGCCTCACCAACCTCGATGCCCTGGAGGCCATGGTCCAATCCACCCTTCCCGAGGATTCCCGACGGCGATTGCCCTGAAGGCCAGTCTCTCTCCGGGGTCCTTGGACAACCACAAGTGCAGGGGGCGATCGTATCGCCCCCTTGCCCGGACTAGAAGGTGCTGGCGTTGAGAAGGACGTGGATGAGGATAGAGGCGGTATAACCCAGGGCAACCGCCCAGGACCACTTGAGGTGGCTGGCAAAGGTGTACATACCTTTGGATTGGCCCATGAGGGCCACGCCCGCCGCTGAACCGATGGACAGCAAGCTGCCACCCACCCCCGCTGTCAGGGTCACCAACAGCCACTGACCCTGGGCCATCTCGGGCTGCATGCTCAGTACCGCGAACATGACCGGGATATTATCCACGATGGCGGAGAGAATGCCGATGAGGACGTTGGCCGTAGTTGGTCCCAAATCTATGTAAATCATTTGGGATATCAGCGCCAGATAGCCGATGAAACCCAGGCCACCCACGCATAGCACTACTCCATAAAAGAACATGAGGGTATCCCACTCCGCACGGGCCAACTTGCGATAGATATCGAAGGGCATGGCATCCGCCAGGCTTTCCCCGGGCAGGATGGTCAATTCACCTGTCTTTTTCAGGTAGTAACTGAAGATTTTCAGATAGGCCAGCCCCGTCATCATGCCCAGCACCGGTGGCAGGTGCAGGAAGTTATGGCAGCTGACCGCCGTAACAATGGTCAAGAGGAACAGCAGGATGACACGCTGGGCGCCACGGCGCATGGGCACCTTCTCCCCTCCGGCCGGAGGCACCACATCCGGCACCGCAAAGTGCATGATGGCCGCCGGCACCACGAAATTGACCACGGAGGGGATAAAGAGCCGAAAGAAGGTCCAGAAATCAAGGAGACCCTTCTGCCACACCATCAAGGTGGTGATGTCACCAAAGGGGCTGAAGGCACCCCCAGCGTTGGCGGCCACCACGATATTGATGAATGCCAGGGCCACGAACTTAGGGCTGTTGGAACCTACCGCCAGGACCACGGCACCCATGAGCAGGGCGGTGGTCAGGTTGTCCGCTACCGGAGAGATAAAAAAGGCCAGGAAGCCAGTCATCCAAAAGAGCTTGCGGTAACCAAAACCGCGGCTGATGAGCCAGGAACGCAGGGCCTCGAAGACATTCCGCTCTTCCATGACGTTGATGTAGGTCATGGCCGCCAGCAGGAAGAGGAATAGTTCGGCGAACTCCAGGATGTTGTGACGCACGGCATCACCGGCCTGCGTCGGCAAATCATTTTGGGCATAGACGACTCCGATCAGGAGCCAGATGGCGCCGGCGGCCAGCATGACGGGCTTGGACTTCCGCAGGTGGGTAAACTCCTCGACCATGACGAAGCCATA
>CAZFZB010000009.1:0-41282 GCA_964523415.1 uncultured Chromatiaceae bacterium
AGCCCGCCCCCTGCTTGGCCAAAGTCGCCTCGATCCACTGACGTAGGCGGTTTGAATCTCCCATGGGCGTGTGCTTGCCGGGCGAATCCAGCAGCACAAACCGGAGGCGGCGCCCGCCGACCATGGCCTGCATGACCAGGCAGCGGCCGGCGTCGGTGATATAACCGGTTTTACTCAACTCGATATCCCAGGCATCACTGGATACCAAGGGATTGGTATTGCGATAACCCAAGGCACCGCCCCCGGGATGGGGGTGAAGCCTGGCATCACGGGTAGTCGTGGCCCCCCGGATCAAGGGATAACCGGATGCAGCGCCCACTAGCTTGGTCAGATCTCGTGCCGTAGACCGATTCTCAGCGTTCAAGCCACTGCTATCGACGAAGTGGGTATTGCTCATCCCCAGGGCCTTGGCCTTTCGATTCATGTGCTCGACGAATTCGGTAGTCCCACCCGCAAAGGTTGTTCGTCCCAAGGCTGCTGCCGCGCGATTATCCGAAGACATCAGGGCTACCAGCAGGAGTTCCCGCCGCGTCAGGTGCGCGCGATTGATCTGTAGCCGAGAGCTGCTGTTGCGCAACAGATCCTTGTCCTCAGGGCGGATGGTAATGGCTGCGTCCAGATCAACCCCGGAATCCAACACCACGATAGCGGTCATCAGCTTGGTGACGGAGGCAATGGGCTTGGATTCGTCCTCATGCTTGGCGTAGATGGGATTGCCTGCCGAATCCGCCACCATGACGGCGGCAGATTGTAGATGGAGCCTAGCCCCATCCAGTTGTTCCCAGGCGGGGGTGACCGGAGCTGATTTTCCCAGGGCCGCGACGGAGAGAGACTGATCCGAGGCCGCGTAGGCCAGACCGAACCTGCTGAGCAGGATGAAGACGGCAACTAATACACTGCCACGAAAAACCGCGGCTACCAACGATTGATTCATGCTTGGCCCTTCAGGCAAGAGGTGAGGACGCCAGTGGCGCCAGTAACAGCTTGTATCAGACGGAGTTTAATATATAAAAGTCAACACTAATATACTGATTATACTCATCCATCACATCTCATCTGGAGAAGACAAAGTTAGGTGTACCCCCTTCATTCGCGCTACTCGTTAGGGGTGACTCGACCACTGCTACCTTATCTAGTGATGAACAGCAGTCGATGGGCCAGTCCCAGATATCCAGGGTCCAACCCCAGCGGGTCGCGAACCAGAGCTCCCCTTCGAAGGCTAGGCCCTTCCCCCACAGATCCGATCAGGGTCATAATCCAGGTCCCTGCCTGGCATCGGGTTTAGTGTGCCCTCAGTGAATCAAGGGAACTGGGTAATTAGCCCCTCAGCGCACCTGCACCGCCGCCAGCGCCGTCATATTCAATAAGCCCCGAACCGTGAGGCCTGGCGTGACTACATGGGCTGACTTGGCCGCGCCCAGGAGGATGGGCCCAATCGAGGTACCCTCCCCCATCAGCTTGAGCAGATTAAAGGCGATATTAGCAGCGTCCTGATTGGGCATGATAAGCAGATTTGCGCGGCCCTCCAACAGAGAGTCGGGGAAACGTTCCTGGCGTATGGATTGGGATAGGGCTAGGTCAGCGCGCATTTCGCCCTCTATCTCGAGTTCAGGGTAGGAGGCGCGAATCAGACGAAGGGCCTCATGCATTTTACTGGCGGAGGCGTCCTGATGGCTGCCGAAGTTGGAATGGGATAGCAAAGCGACCTTGGGCTCGATCCCGAAGCGCCGCACCTCCTCGACGCAAAGAGTGGTGATCTCCACGAGGGCTGCTGTGTCGGGATCCACCTGCACATCCGTATCGGCGATGAAGAGGGTACCGCTCTGGAGCACGACGACGTTCATGGCCGTCATATGCCCGACTCCCTTGGCACGGCCGATGATGAGGTCGATCTGCTCCAGATGGCTGCGGTAACGCCCAACGACGCCGCATATCATGGCCTCGGCCTCGCCCGTGCGCAGCAAAGTCGCAGACAGGGCCGTTGAGGAGTTGCGTATATGGACCCGCGCCTCCGCGGGCGTATAGCCGCGGCGCTTGGCACGTTGGTAAAAGGCTGCGAAGTGAGCCTCGGCGTCAGGATTATCCTGAGGATCGAGGAGGCGAAAATCCACGTCGGCCCTCATGGCTAGCCCCAAGCCGGCCAAACGCTGCTCGATCACGGACCGGCGTCCAATTAAGACGGGGCTGGCTATGCCCTGTTCCAATGCCTGTTGGGCGGCCTGGAGGACCTTGTCCTCCTCACCCTCGGCAAAGACCACCCGGCGCACCGCCTTGCGCGCCTGATCGAAGACGAGGCGCATGGTCATGCCGGTACGGAACACACGATCCTGCATGCTTTGACGATAGGCATCCAGGTTCTCGATGGGCCGGGAGGCTACACCTGAGGCCATGGCCGCCGCCACCACCGCCGGAGCGACTTGCTCCATGAGGCGAGGGTCGAAGGGCTTAGGGATCAGGTAGTCGGGACCAAAACGCAGGTCCAGACCCCCATAGGCGTTGCGAACGATATCTGAGGGGCGAGCGCGGGCGAGATCGGCAATTGCTTGGACACAGGCGCGTTTCATGGGCTCGTTGATTTCGGTGGCACCGCAATCCAAGGCACCGCGGAACAGAAAGGGAAAGCAAAGTACGTTATTAACTTGATTGGGATAGTCCGTGCGACCCGTGGCCAGGATGGCATCGGGACGGACGGTGCGGGCCTCCTCGGGCGTGATCTCTGGATTGGGATTAGCCAGGGCGAAAACCAAGGGGTTGGCGGCCATTGTCAGCAACCAGGGGGCCTTCAAAATTCCGGCGGCTGAGAGTCCTAGGAAAATGTCGGCGCCATTCAGTGCCTCCTCCAGAGTCCGAAGGGGCGTGTCGATCACGTAGCGGGCCTTGTAGGGGTCCATGACCTCAGTACGGCCCTCATAGACCACCCCGGCGATGTCAGTGACGATAATATGCTCGCGCTTGAGGCCCAGGGAGACCAGGAGATCTAGGCAGGCCAAGGCGGCGGCGCCGGCCCCTGCAGTCACCAACCGCGCCTCTCCTAGCTCCTTATCGACCAGTTTGAGTCCATTGAGCACGGCGGCACAGACGACGATAGCCGTGCCGTGTTGGTCGTCGTGGAAGACCGGGATCTTCATGCGCTCCTTGAGGGCCCTCTCGACGATGAAGCAATCGGGAGCCTTGATATCCTCCAGATTGATGCCACCGAAGGCAGGTTCCAGACGGGCAATGGTCGCGATGAGTTGCTCGGGGTCCTGCTCATCGATCTCGATGTCGAAGACGTCGATATCAGCAAATTGCTTGAAGAGAACGGCCTTACCCTCCATCACCGGCTTGGAGGCAAGAGCCCCGATAGCCCCCAGGCCGAGTACCGCCGTGCCATTGGTGATGACGGCCACCAGATTGCTCCGGCTGGTATAAAGTGCCGCCGTCAGAGAGTCGGCGGCGATCTCCTCGCAGGCCGCTGCCACCCCTGGCGAGTAGGCAAGGGCCAGATCGCGTTGATTGGCCAACGGCTTAGTGGCCTGGATCGCCAATTTGCCGGGACGGGGAAAACGGTGGTAATCCAGAGCGCTCTTTCTCAAATCCTCGGACATCGATGTTTCCAAATTCGGGGGGTAAGAAGACACCAAGATTCTGGACCGGGCTTGCTGGACAGTTCGAAGGCGGGGCCTAAATAGCAGCTTCCTGGCTAGGGCCTCAACAGCCCGTTAGCTGGTGGTGGATGGCTTTCGTATTTTGTGGTGGGGTCATTAAGTATCTCTATTGGGCTAGGCCAAAGAACCAAATCCAAAAACCTTCATATTGGTTCCTGCATGTCTGGGGAAGGACTGCCGCTCCAAGGCGGTCGAGGGCCTCAACTCACCCGCTCATTGCAGGCTATCCTTCTGCGATGGGCACGGCCGTTTCAAGTAGGTGCGGGATGCTATGGAGCGGTTGTGGTATCTTCGCCCCTCATCGTTCGATGATTTTTGAATGCCAGCGGACGCTAGCATTGAGAGATTGATCAGGAATGAAAGTTTGGTGGGCGCAGGTGGGATCGAACCACCGACCCCTGCCGTGTGAAGGCAGTGCTCTCCCGCTGAGCTATGCGCCCGATCAGAGGGATGCATTTTAGGGATAGGCCTTGGGGCCGTCAAACGGGTATTTTTCCAAACAAGTAAAGCAGGAAGTTGGCCTTGATATCTCAGTGGTCTGACGGATTGAGCACCTCAGGCAGGGGTCAGGGCGGAAGTGATCCCCTGCCTGACTTAAGTTACTTCGTTTCAAGGCGCAAGGCGGTAATGGTGAAAGGCCTCGTCATCGCGATAGTGGACATCTGTCCAACACCTGGGCAAAGGTTCACTGGAGCAGAACATCAGATCGGCCTTGCGGAATTGCTCTGGATCCTGTAACTCCTCGCCGGCATGGTAGCGACCAATGAGTAACTCATGGAGTGGGTTAAAGAGATCGCGCAACCCCAGCACCTCGACGAGTTTGCCACTGGCTTTGTGTTTCAGAAACATGACTGACCTCCCATTCGTTATTGCTGACCTTCACCGGCAAGTATGGCTCCCCGAAATCAAATTGCCAACTTGAGGAAGGCGGCTTATTCGGCCATCAGAAGAGGGGCCCATTGCCTCAGGCCTTTAGTCCGGTGTCTGGGCCTTGATCGAGAGGGCGTGGAGTTCGCCACTCTCAAGTTGTGGTCGTACCGTAGCCATTACCAGGCGCTGCCGTTCGATCAGACTCTTGCCGAGAAAGGCCCTGCTTATCACCAAGGCCTCAAAGTGACTACCGTCGCCCGTGACCTGGACGTGAGCATCCGGCAAGCCGGAACAAATGAGCTGGGATACGGCTTCAATTTCCATCCTTCCTGATCCTCGTTCGGGGAATGATTGCGATGTGGCGACGCAGTTATAACTCGCGGGTCGCCAGGAAACGGATATCTGGCCACCGTTCCTGAATCAGATTCAGGTTGACTCGGGTGGGGGCCAGATAGACTAATTGGTTGTCACCATCCAGAGCGAGGTTCTCATAAGCCTTGTCCTGGAAGCGTGCCAGCATCTTGTCATCCTTGCACTCCACCCAGCGCGCCGTATGGACACCCACGGGCTCGACTAGGGCCTCGACACCATATTCATCCTTGAGTCGATAGGCAGCGACATCGAATTGGAGGTTGCCAACAGCGCCGAGGATGAGATCATTATTCTTGAGGGGGCGAAAGACCTGAGTTGCTCCTTCCTCCGAGAGTTGTACTACTCCCTTTTGCAACGCCTTCATCCTGAGGGGATCCCTCAGCACCAGGCGCCGGAACAGTTCTGGCGCGAAGAAGGGGATACCGACATACTTGAGATCCTCGCCCTCGGTGAAGGTGTCGCCAATCTGGATGGTCCCATGGTTGTGCAGACCTATGATGTCGCCAGGCCAGGCCTCCTCCACCAGGAGCCGTTCGTCGGCTTGAAAGGTGATGGCGTTGGAGATCTGCACCGTCTTGCCGATGCGGACATGACGCATCTTCATTCCCTTACGGTAGCTGCCAGAACAGACCCGCAAGAAGGCGATTCGGTCGCGATGACCCGGGTCCATGTTCGCCTGTATTTTGAAGACAAAACCCGAAAAGACATCTTCCGTCGGGGCTACCTCCCGTTGCAGGGTGGCTCGCGACCGGGGAGGCGGAGCATAGGAGACGAAGGCGCGCAACAACTCCTCGACACCGAAGTTGTTGATAGCGGAGCCGAAGAAGACCGGGGTCTGGTCTCCGGCCCGGTAGGCGTCCAGATCCAGGGGGTGGCTGGCACCGGCCACTAGTTCCATGTCCTCCCGCAGTTCATCCGCCTGATCGCCCAGGAGTTCGTCCAGGCGCGGATGGTCTAGGCCCTCGATTAGCTCCCCGGTGCGGATACGACCGCCGTGTTGGGGGCTGAAGAGGTGAGTCTTGCCGTTTCGCAAATCGTATACGCCCCTGAACCGCTTACCGATGCCAATAGGCCAGGTGACCGGGGCGCAGCGGATCTTGAGCACCGCCTCGATCTCATCAAGGATCTCGATGGGGTGGCGGCCCTCTCGATCAAGCTTGTTGACGAAGGTCAGAATGGGAGTGGCACGCAGGCGACAGACATCCATCAACTTGATGGTGCGTTCCTCCACACCCTTAGCCACATCGATAACCATCAGGGCGGAGTCCACCGCCGTCAGAGTACGGTAGGTATCCTCCGAGAAATCCTCATGACCCGGGGTATCCAGGAGGTTGACAATGGCATCCCCATAGGGGAATTGCATGACCGAGGAGGTCACGGAAATACCGCGTTGCTTTTCCAACTCCATCCAGTCGGAGGTGGCGTGTCGCGCCGCCTTGCGTCCCTTGACGGTACCAGCCATCTGAATGGCCCCGCCGAACAGCAGCAGCTTTTCGGTCAGGGTGGTTTTACCAGCGTCGGGATGGGAGATGATGGCGAAGGTTCGCCGCTTTGCGAGTTGCTCTTGGACCTGGGCCATGAAACATCCAGTGAGAAGGCGCCCGATTGAAAACTAAGTATTATACTTAGCTTTTCTTGGGCCTGGCCACCGCGTGAACGCGGAATTCCGGGAGCATGCATCGGGATCTGAGCTGGCCAGACCCCGATGGGACAGCTAGGCATCAGGCCCCGAAAAAGGTCCGCGACAGAATACCGATCAGTAACGAGAAGGAGCGCACGGCCTCCAGGGAAACGTTGGTCCCCTTCAGGGAACCACTGCCCTCGATGTGAGTAGCCACCTCATCCTCGACACCATCTACCTTGGTCTTCACATGACCCGATTCCTTCATGATGATGGTTCCAGTGACACCATCGACCGTGGCAAAGAGGTCGCTATCGCCCGCTGGATTGGCGAAGAGGGCGTCATCTGAACCCATCGCCGCGCTCGGCAGGGTCAGGGTCAGGTCATATTGGGTCTGATTGGTAACCCCCGGGGTATCTGTCCAGGGCATATTACCCTTGAGGCCGTAGCTCTTATCCCCGCACTTGGCGGTGACATTGATGAACCAGGAGTTCGTCTGGTAGGAAAAGATCATGTCCCCATTCCAGGCACAACCCTTCTCCGAGGGCAGCCCCGCCGAGGGGATGAAAAAGTTGGAAAGCTGAACACTATCCACGCGTTCATCGATTACGGATCCTGCCCCCTTATCGCCTCTCAATTTCTTCAACAGTGCCGCCTGAAGCTCAGCCGCCCCTGGGGAGGGGTTCTCCGGCTTCAGCATCATGCCACCCGAAAAGGTTTCAGAGGAGGCGGGGACCTTACCCAGTGCCAGATAATTGATACTGAGGGTATTGCCTTCGACCTGACCATTTTCCTTGACGGTAAAGCCGCCCGCGTACTGAGTGCGGGGCATCCGCTGACCCGGATTGCTAGGGTTGATGATAGAGCCAGTACCCTTAACACTGCATTGCTCATTGGTGCGCAGCACCAGGGCCTGGGTCCGCCCTGCTTGACACTCCAACTCGAGGCTGGTCGCGATCTTGGCATCCGTTAGTGAAACCTTGAAGGTATCGTGCCGCGCCGGGTCTCGGATGGAGGGCATTTCGGCAGTCAAACCTATATCAACCTTCGAATCCTGGGCGAAGGCGGGTAGGGTCGCGGCCGAACATAGGGCCACCAAGAGTAGCTTTTTCATTGTGTTACCTCTGTTGGACGACATTATCCGGGAGGGAAGGGAAACGATGGCTCGGAGATGCCTTGAGTATGAATGGGGTCATGGGGGGGGTCAAGGACAAGCAGCGACGCCCCGGACAACAGAAAGGAGGGACACCAAGTGCGAGAAGCGTCCCTACGGCCCTTAGGCCTCAGCCAGGCACATCGCCAGGGAGGTTTCCCAATGTGGAAGGGCAAGCCCGAATGTTTCCAGGAGCTTGCCATTATCCAGGACGGAATAGGCGGGACGTTTGGCCGGCGAGGGATAATCAAGGGAGGGGATCGGCAACAGGCGGCACTCGGCGCCGCTGGCCTGTTGGATCGCCTTGGCGAAACCCCACCAACTCGTTTGGCCGCCTCCGGTGACTTGATAGACCCCAGACTGTCGCTCCAGATCAATATCACCGGTCAGGACCCGGTAGATAAGCTGGGCGCTGACCTCGGCTAGCAGGCGACTCCAGGTGGGAGCCCCGATTTGGTCATCCACCACCTTCAACTCCTCGCGCTCCCGCAACAGGCGTTGCATAGTAAGGAGAAAGTTCTGACCATAACGTCCATAGACCCAACTGGTGCGGAGGATCAAGGCCGGGGCGCCGGAATCGAGCAATTGATTCTCACCATCGAGTTTGGTTGCGCCATAGGAATTGAGAGGGCTGGGTTCGTCCTCCTCTCGGTAGGGCTGATCGGATTGTCCCGAGAAGACAAAATCAGTGGAGTAATGTAGGACCGGCACCCGGCGCTCAGCGAGCAGGCGTCCGAGCAGGCCAGGGGCATCACCATTGATACTCTGAGCCAACTCATATTCCGTCTCAGCCTTATCCACGGCCGTGTAGGCGGCGGCATTGATGACGATGTCTGGCTGGGTTTCCCGCAGGACCGAGGCAATCGACTCGGCGCTGGCCAGGTTCAGAGCCCGCTCCCAGCGGCCATTCAAGGTGGCACGCGTCAAGTTTCCCAGGGGGGCCAAGGTTCGCTGCAGCTCCCAACCGACCTGACCGTCGGCACCAATAAGCAGGATTTCAGGTCGCTTTTGCATAGTGGGTATCCAATCCAGAGTCCAGGTCAGGGGCCGGCGTAGGCCGGTAGGCGCTCGGTCGGGACAGCGGCGAGCGGTACGGCAGCCATATCCTTGGCGGAGAGGATGGGTTCCTCCCGTAGGGGCCAGAGGATGCCAATCGCAGGGTCGTTCCAGGCTACCGACAGTTCGTTCTCGGGGTGGTAATAGTCACTGCACTTATAGCTGAAGAGGGCCTCATCGCCGGTGACATAGTATCCGTGTGCAAACCCGGGGGGAACCCAAAACTGGTGATGATTTTCCCCAGAGAGCAAGACTCCGACCCAGCGTCCAAACCAGGGCGAGCCCGGGCGCGTATCCACGGCCACATCGAAGACCTCGCCCCGCAGCACCTGCACCAGCTTCCCCTGGGCGTGGGGATGCTGGATATGAAGTCCCCGCAGGACACCATGCCGGGAATAGGCCTGGTTATCTTGAACCAAGTCAGGGGGGATGCCAGCGGCGGCATAGACTTTTTGTCGCCAGCTTTCCAGGAAATAGCCCCTTTCATCACCAAAGACCTTAGGTTCGATGATCAGAACGCCAGGGATCTCGGTTGGTATGACCTTCATGGCTCGGCGGAGCGCTCCAACAAGCCCAGAAGGTAATCACCGTAACCGCTTTTGGCCAGGGGAGCGGCGATGGCACGCAACTGGTCAGCATCAATCCAGCGTCTTTGCCAGGCTACCTCTTCTGGACAACAGATCTTGAGCCCTTGGCGCTGCTCGATGGTCTCAATGAAATTACTGGCCTCCATGAGGGATTGGTGGGTGCCGGTGTCAAGCCAGGCAGTACCGCGGCCCAGTCGTTCCAGGAAAAGCTCGCCTTGGGCAAGATAGAGGTTATTGAGATCGGTGATCTCCAGTTCCCCCCGAGGGGAAGGCAGGAGATTGGCTGCCAGGTCGCAGACCTGTTCGTCATAGAAATAGAGACCGGTAACGGCATAATTGGATTTGGGGATGGCTGGCTTTTCCTCTAGAGAGAGGACCCGCCCATGGGGGTCAAGCTCGGCGACACCATAACGCTCAGGGTCCTTGACCCAATAGCCGAAAATGGAGGCGCCGCGTCCACGCAGATTTGCGGCGCGCATCTGCTGGACCAGACCATGGCCATAAAAGATGTTGTCGCCCAGGATGAGGCAACTCGGGTCACCGGCAACGAAATCGGCGCCAATGATGAAGGCCTGGGCCAAGCCGCCGGGCTCGGGCTGGACGGCATACTGGATAGAGATGCCCCACTGGCTGCCTTCACCCAGCAGGTTCTGGAAGGCGTCGGCATCCCGAGGGGTGGTGATGACCAGGATTTCCCGAATCCCCGCCAGCATAAGGGTAGCGAGGGGATAATAAATCATGGGCTTGTCGTAGACCGGCAGCAATTGCTTGCTGATGGTGTGAGTCAGCGGATAGAGGCGGGTGCCGGAGCCTCCAGCGAGGATGATGCCCTTGCGATTCATGCCACCCCCTCCCCTCCCGGTTCCTGGCGGTCGATCGTTCCCAGGCGTTGGCCCCGGTAACTGCCATCCATTACCCGGCGACACCAGTTGGGGTTCTCCAAATACCAGATCAGGGTCTGGCGCAGGCCAGTTTCGAAGCGTTCCTGGGGCGCCCAGCCAAGCTCGTTCTTGAGCTTGGTAGCGTTGATGGCATAGCGCTGGTCATGGCCAGGTCGGTCGGTGACAAAGACCTTAAGCTGAGCATGGGGTCGGTGCATCGAGTTCGGCACCAATTCGTCGAGCAGGCCACAGAGGGTATCGACAACCTCCAAGTTGGCTCGCTCGCTATCGCCGCCCACGTTATAGACCTCGCCTGCCCGGCCAGCCTCCAAAACCCGCCAAATGGCCCGGCAATGATCCTCGACATAAAGCCAGTCCCGCACGTTGGAGCCATTACCATAGATAGGCAGCGGTTCCCCCGCCAAGGCCTTGAGCGCTACCAGGGGGATAAGTTTTTCCGGAAATTGGTAAGGACCATAGTTATTGGAGCAGTTTGTGGTCAGAACGGGTAATCCATAGGTATGGAACCAGGCCCGCACCAGATGATCCGAGGCGGCCTTGGAGGCCGAATAGGGTGAATTGGGGGCGTAGGGCGTGGTTTCGACGAATCGTCCGGTGGGACCCAGGGAGCCATAAACCTCGTCGGTGGAAACGTGCAGGAAACGGAAGCCCTCCCGCCCCGCCTGGCCCAGACCCACCCAATAGCGACGCGAGCAGTCGAGCAGATTGAAGGTACCCACAACGTTAGTCTGGACGAAATCGACGGGGCCGTCGATGGAGCGATCCACGTGAGACTCAGCGGCAAAATTGACCACGGCTTCCACGGCATAGTCCGCGAGTAACCGCCCCACCAGGTCACGGTCACAGATATCGCCCTGAACGAAAACATGGCGCGGGTTACCTGCCAGGGGAGCCAGGGTGTCCAGATTACCGGCATAGGTCAATTTGTCCAGATTGACGACCTGGACATCCGTCTCACGCAGCAGGAAATGGACAAAGTTACCCCCGATAAAACCAGCGCCACCGGTAACCAGGATAGTCTTCTTCACAGACTGGTCCTAAAAGGGGATGTCGTCATCGAAGTCCACGGAGGCATGGCCACCTGCACCAGAGCTACCGGTATTAGCCGCGGATCTGCCACCAAAACCATCGTTACCCCAATCGTCACCCCCGGTTTGGCGCGGCTGACCGCCACCCTGGCCGTCATATGGGGCGGAGCCTCCCCCTGGGGCACCTCGGTTGTCCAGCATCATCATCTGGTCCGCGATCACCTCCGTGGTATAGCGATCCTGGCCGTCCTGACCCTGCCATTTATTGGTCCGCAACTGTCCCTCGATGTAAACCTTAGATCCCTTGCGCAGGTACTGTTGCGCAATCTCCCCCGTACGCCCGAAGAGGGTCACGCGATGCCATTCGGTACGTTCCTGAGCCTCACCGCTGTTCTTGTCCTTCCAGGATTCGCTGGTGGCAAGCCGGAGCTTGGTTATTGCCATGTTACTGGGGGTATAACGAGTCTCCGGGTCGGCACCCAGGTTACCGATGAGAATGACCTTGTTGAGCGTTCCTTTGGACATGGATTCCTCGTGCCACTACAGGCATTGATGGCCCCCTCGCGGGGCAATATTGGCAAATTGTTATTGGTTGGTTTCTGGCCAGTTCCGGTGGACAGGTCCAGCGCGAACAGCCTAGGTCTCCGCTGCAAATTCTTGTAATCTTGCCCAATCGATTCGCCGCTTGTCCAGTTTAAGGTATGCGACGCCCTCCTCGCTGACAATCAGGGCCTCCTCGACACCCGGGATACCGAGCAGTTGGTCCCTGAGCCTGGGATCAGCGGTGCGAGTCCCAATGCGGATCATGTGGGACACCACCTGCCGTGGGGGTTGCATGCGCCAGGCTACCAAGAGCCAGAGGGAAACCGCCAGGGCGCAAAAGATGAGCACGGACCCTGGACCCAGATGTTGATGAATCCATCCGCCCACCACCCCGCCGAGAAAAGCCCCGCTAAATTGGGAGGTGGAATAGACCCCCATGGCCGTGCCTTTGGCACCGGCGGGGGCAACCTTGGAGATCATGGAAGGCAGGACGGCCTCCAGCAGATTAAAGATGGTGATCAAAACCAGAAGCCAGAAGGCAATTGCCAGGATGCCATGGCCCAGGTAATTCAAGCCCAGCAGACCCAGGACCAGGGCCGCCAAGGTCCCGAGAAAGACTGGCTTCATGCGGCCCTTAGCCTCGGCCTGGATGATGAGAGGGATCATCGTGAGGATGGAGAGAGACAGAACCGGCAAATAGACCTGCCAGTGATCGGCCGGAGCCAATCCCTGATCACGCATGAAGAGGGGCAGCACCAGAAAGAGGGAGGTCATGGTCAGATGGAGGGTAAAGATGCCAAAATCCAGCCGGCGCAACTCGCCATTGACCAATACGCCTCGAAACTGGCTGGCTACGGGTTCGGCATCCCGATGCAGGCCGGAATGACTGGGGTTCGGCACCACCAATAGCAGAATCAAAATGCCCATGAAGGCCAATGCGGCAATCAACCAGAAGAGACCTGGCAGCCCCCCCCAATGGGCGACAATCGGGCCCAGCACCAGGGCCAGGGCAAAGGAGAGGGCGATGCTGATGCCAATCCCCGCCATGGCGCGGGTGCGCACCTCCTCGCGGGTAAGGTCAGCAGCCAGTGCCATGATGGCAGCGGCAATGGCCCCGCTACCTTGGAGCAGACGCCCGAGAATGACACTGTAAATATCGACCGCCATTGCCGCCACCACGCTGCCAAGAATGAAGAGAATCAGCCCACCCAGGATGACCGGTTTGCGGCCAATCCGGTCTGACAACATGCCAAAGGGAATCTGGAGGAGGGCCTGGGTCAGTCCATAGGCGCCAATGGCGAGACCGATCAGCAGGGGCGTTGCCCCGGGTACCCCGCGGGCCTGAATGGCAAATACTGGCAATATGAGGAACAGGCCGAGCATACGCAGGGCAAAAATGCCGGCCAAGCCCGCTGAGGCGCGCCGCTCGGCGGAGGTCATGGGGATGGAGGGAGGTCCTGAACGGCTCATATCGGCTTTGCTTCAGCTTGGAATGGCTGAGCATAATAGCAGTTTCGCCCCACCTGGATTAGGCTCATGGACTGCATCCGCATTCGCGGCGCCCGCACCCACAATCTCAAGAACATCGATCTGGAGCTGCCCCGTGATCGCCTGATCGTGGTTACCGGCCTCTCGGGGTCCGGTAAGTCCTCGCTGGCCTTTGACACCATTTACGCCGAGGGCCAGCGCCGCTATGTTGAATCCCTCTCGGCCTATGCCCGCCAGTTTCTGTCGGTCATGGAAAAGCCGGACCTGGACCAGATCGAGGGGCTGTCACCAGCCATCTCCATCGAGCAGAAGACCACCTCCCATAACCCCCGCAGCACCGTCGGCACCATCACCGAAATTTACGACTATCTGCGCCTGCTCTTCGCTCGGGTCGGTACCCCTCGCTGCCCCCACCACGGCGAGACGCTGGACGCCCAAACCATCAGCCAGATGGTGGATCAGGTGCTGGCCCTGCCGTTAGGGGACAAGCTCATGCTGCTGGCACCGGTGATTTCCGAGCGCAAGGGCGAGTACCAGCGCCTCTTCGCCGAGCTTAACGCCCAGGGTTTCGTGCGTGCCCGTGTGGACGGAAACCTCTTCGAGCTGGACGAACCACCGGAATTGGACCTCAAGCGCAAGCACAGCATCGAGGTGGTGGTGGATCGCTTCCGCGTCCGCGAGGACCTGAGGCCCCGCCTGGCCGAGTCCCTGGAGACGGCCCTCAACCTGTCCAGTGGCATCGCCCGAGTGGCCTGGCTGGACGAGCCCGCCAAACCCGAACTCATCTTTTCGGCCCGTTACGCCTGCCCTATCTGTGGCTACAGCCTGCCGGAGCTGGAACCTCGCCTCTTCTCCTTCAACAACCCCGCAGGGGCCTGCCCAAGCTGTGACGGCCTGGGGGTGGAACAGTTCTTCGACGCCGCCAAGGTGGTGGTTCACCCGGAACTCAGTCTGGCCGGGGGCGCCGTGCGCGGTTGGGATCGGCGCAATGCCTACTATTTCCAAATGATCCGCGCCCTGGGAGAGCACTATGGTTTTGATGTCGAGGTTCCCTGGCTGGATCTGCCCGAGCAGGTTCGAAAGATCGTCCTCTACGGAAGTGGCAGAGATCGCATCAAGCTTAAGTTGCCGCATGAACATGGCCCAGCCAAGGTGCGTCCCTTCGAGGGGATTCTGCGTAACCTGGAACGCCGCTACCGGGAGACGGATTCCATCACCCTGCGCGAGGAGCTGGCGCGCTACCTCTCCCACCAGGACTGTCCAAGCTGCAAGGGCACCCGTCTCAACGAGGCAGCTAGACATGTCTTCGTGGCTGAGCGTGGCCTGGCGGATATCACCCGCCTGCCCGTCGGCGAGGCCCTGGGTTTCTTCGAGACCCTGAACCTGCCGGGCCAGCGTGGGGAGATCGGTGCCCGCATCATAAAGGAGGTCGCCCAGCGGCTGCACTTCCTAGCGGATGTTGGCCTGGACTATCTGACCCTGGAGCGCAGCGCTGAGACCCTGTCCGGGGGCGAGGCCCAACGCATTCGGCTCGCCAGTCAGATCGGCGCTGGCCTGGTGGGGGTCATGTATATTCTGGACGAGCCCTCCATAGGGCTGCACCAGCGCGACAATGCACGCTTGCTCCGAACCCTGAATCACCTGCGTGATATCGGCAATACCGTCATTGTGGTCGAACACGACGAGGAGGCCATCCGTGCCGCCGATCAGGTGGTGGACTTGGGTCCTGGGGCCGGCGAGCATGGCGGCGCGATCGTCGCCCAGGGCACCGCGGCGGAAATCGCCGCCTGCTCGAATTCCTTGACCGGGCGCTACCTCAGTGGCGATCTGCGTATCGCCATTCCAACCCAGAGGCGGGTACCAGACCCGCACCACCAGCTCCGCCTTCTCGGTGCCAGAGGCCACAACCTGCGGGGGATCGACGTCGCCATCCCCGTGGGGACCCTGTGCTGTGTTACTGGCGTCTCGGGCTCCGGCAAATCCACCCTCATCAACGATACCCTCTATCCCCTTGCCGCCCGCCACCTCAACAACTCCAACCTCCAGCCGGCGCCTCATGACAAGGTGGAAGGCCTTGAGTATTTCGACAAGGTGGTGGATATCGACCAGAGCCCTATCGGCCGCACGCCACGTTCCAACCCTGCCACCTACACGGGTCTCTTCAATTCAGTGCGGGAACTCTTCGCCAACGTGCCTGAGGCGCGCACCCGAGGCTACTCGGTCGGGCGCTTCAGTTTCAACGTCGCTGGCGGCCGCTGCGAGGCCTGCAAGGGTGATGGTCTCATCCGGGTAGAGATGCACTTCCTGCCCGACATCTATGTCCAATGCGACGTCTGCAAGGGCCGGCGCTACAACCGCGAGACCCTGGAGATACGTTACAAGGGGAAGACGATTGACGAGGTTCTGAACCTGACGGTGGAACAGGCCCTGGAGTTCTTCGCCCCGGTGCCGACCCTGGCACGCAAGCTCCAGACACTCATGGATGTCGGCCTCACCTATGTCCGGCTTGGTCAAAGCGCCACCACCCTGTCCGGCGGGGAGGCCCAACGGGTCAAGCTCAGCCGCGAGTTGTCCAAACGCGATACCGGCCGGACCCTTTACTTCCTGGATGAGCCAACCACGGGCCTGCATTTCCACGATGTCAAGCAACTGCTGGATGTCCTGCACCGGCTGCGCGACCATGGCAACACGGTGGTCGTCATCGAGCATAACCTGGACGTCATTAAGACAGCCGACTGGGTGATAGACCTGGGTCCAGAGGGCGGACATCGCGGCGGGGACATCATCGCCACCGGCACCCCCGAACAGGTGGCTCTCCATCCCACCTCCCATACCGGGCGCTATCTCAAGCCCCTGCTGGAGCGGGGATGGTAAACTCGGTAGCGCCCTTCGGGACCCTTGATCTGGATCAAGGTCAGCCATTCGCCGGGCCTTAGGCTGAAAGACCCAATTTATCCAAGATAGCGAGGGCTATACCTTGTCTGAAATCTCCCTATCGCTTCCCGCTAAGCGCTCGAGCCTCCTGGCCCTCGGCTTCCGGCCCTTCTTCCTCGCCGCCGCAACCTTGGCCCTCCTGGCCATGGCGATTTGGCTCCTACGCTTATGGGGTCTGCTACCGGGGGATACCTATCTCGGCGGCACCGCCTGGCACGCCCATGAGATGCTTTTTGGTTACGTTGGGGCTGTCATCGCCGGTTTTCTGCTGACGGCGGCACGCAACTGGACCGGGATCGCGACTCCCACCGGCGGTCGCCTCGGCGTGCTGGTCCTGATCTGGCTGGCGGGGAGGATCGGACCCATGCTGCCACTGCCACCCGCCTCGATTGCGATTCTCGACCTGGCCTTTTTTCCAGCCCTGGCTCTGGCCCTGATCCCGTCACTCTGGCAGGGGAAAAACAAAATCAACCGGGTATTTCTCGTCATCCTGGTGGCCATGACGCTAGCCAATGGTCTGGTCCACCTCCAGGCCTTGGGCCTGTCGGCGGATTCGGCAAGTCGAGGGTCCCGCCTCATGCTCGACCTGACCCTGACGGTTCTACTGATCGTTGCGGGGCGCATCATGCCCTTTTTCACCCAGAGTGCCCTGCAAGGCAGCAAACCTATCAACCGGCCATGGGTGGAGGGTGCCACCTTTGCCGCCGTCATCACTTTGACGCTGGTCAACCTGCTGACACCAGCGCCCTCCTTTGCCGTTATCCCTCTCTTGGCCCTGGCTGCGCTACAGGCTATTCGCCTGGCGGGCTGGTATGATGGTCGCGCTTGGCGCAATCCCATGCTGGCGGTCCTTTATGCCGGTTACCTCTGGATGATAGCTGGCCTGACCCTGGATGGCCTGTCGGTAATAGGACTCCTACCCCACTTCCCTGCCTTGCATGCCCTGACGACGGGGGCCATTGGCGTCTTTACTCTGGGTATGGTGACCCGGGTCACCCTAGGGCATACCGGCCGCAACATGCAGGCCTCCAATGCCACCCTCGTGGCCTTCCTGGTCATCAATATCGCCGCCCTGACGCGCGTGGTTCCCGCCTTGCTTTGGCCCAACCAGTATCCCCTCTGGCTGGCGCTATCCGGCGGACTCTGGATCCTGGCCTACGGGATTTTCCTTTGGGTTTACGGCCCCATGCTGATCAGTCCGCGGGTGGATGGACGACCGGGTTAGGTTCGATCCTTGCCTTGGAGATGAGCTAAGATGGGAGACATGATCAAGGAGTTACGTCGGGCCATACTGCTCTCCCGCCTGTCCGATGAACAACTGGAGCGGGTGGCGCGTCACGCCCTTCGGATGCGGCTGCACGGGGGGCAGATACTCTTCCGTCAGGGTGATCCCGCCGAACGCTTCTTTCTGGTAATTTCCGGTCGCCTGCGGTTATTCCGCCTCTCTCCTGATGGCGCCGAGAAGGTCATCGAGATCGTGTCACCCAATGAGACCTTCGCCGAGGCCCTGATGTTCCTGGATCAGCCCCGCTACCCGGTTTGCGCGGCGGCCCTGAACCCGGTCGAACTGATCAGTATGGATATCCGGGACTTCACGCTCATGTTGCGAGGGTCCTTCGATACTTGTCTCATTCTGCTCGGAGTCTTGAGCCAGCGCCTGCGTGCTCTGCTGATGGAGGTGGATAATCTGACCCTGCACTCCGCCACCAGTCGCTTCGCCTGTTATCTGCTCGCCAAATGTCCTGGCTCGGGCCAGGTCCTGGACCTGAACGCCCGCAAGGGCGTCATCGCCTCGCGCCTCTCCATTAAACCCGAGACCTTCTCCCGTATTGAAAAAGACCTGAGAGACCGCGGCATCATCAGCGTTCGGGGGCGGCATGTCACCATCCTCGACCTCCCCGCCCTGGAGCAGGTTGCCGCCCTGGGGGATTTAGGGGAACCTGCTTACTTGCCCCGTATGCCCGACCTGCCCCGTTGAGCTCCAAGGGAGGCTTGAAAGCCGGGGGGATCTCGGGGCCATGAGACCAGGCCCGGGTCCAGGAAGAGGTCTGGGGGCAGACGCCGTCCACCCCCCTTTCCTTGCTCCCGCCAGTCCCTGCCTCCGAGTAAAATGACGGCATGGAAGATATATCCCACATCCTTGACCCGCTCAACGATCCCCAACGCGATGCGGTAACGGCCTCCAGCGGTAACCGATTGGTACTCGCGGGTGCCGGCAGTGGCAAAACCCGGGTCCTGGTCCATCGCATCGCCTGGCTCATCCAGGTAGAGCGCCTGGCACCCTGGTCCCTGCTGGCGGTGACCTTTACCAATAAGGCGGCGCGGGAGATGCGGACCCGCATCGAGGAGGTCCTCCAGCAGCCCATCGGCGGTATGTGGGTTGGCACCTTCCACGGTTTGGCACACCGTTTTCTGCGTGCTCATTGGCAGGACGTCAAGCTGCCCCAGCATTTCCAGATCCTGGATACAGAGGACCAGTTGCGTTTGATCAAACGCCTGCTTAAAGAACTGCAACTCGACGAATCCCGCTATCCCCCCCGCCAGATCCTGGGCTTTATCAACCGGGAAAAGGATGAGGGTCGCCGACCGGACCACTTGGACGATAGCGGCGATTTCTTCCAGCGCAAACTCATCGAGATCTATCGGGAGTACCAGGCGGCCTGTGAGCGTGTCGGCCAGGTCGATTTCGCCGAACTCCTCCTCCGCACCCATGAATTGCTGCGGGAACGCGCGGACATCCGGCATCACTACCAAGAGCGCTTCGCTCACATCCTGGTGGACGAGTTCCAGGATACCAACGCCATTCAGTATGCCTGGCTGCGCCAACTGGCTGGAGAGCGGGACAATCTCTTCCTGGTGGGCGACGACGACCAATCCATCTATGGCTGGCGCGGGGCGCGGGTGGAGAACATCCAGAGCTTCCAACGCGACTATCCCAACACCCAGGTGGTGCGCCTGGAACAGAATTACCGTTCCACGGGTACCATCCTCAAGGCCGCCAATACCCTCATTGCCCACAATCCGACCCGCCTGGGCAAGAACCTCTGGACCCAGGATCGGGAGGGCGAACCTATCCTGCGCTATGCCGCCTTCAACGAGGTGGACGAGGCCCGCTTCGTGGCCGATCGCATCCGCGACTATGTGGCGAATGAGGGCTACCGCCACGCCGAGTGCGCCATCCTCTACCGCACTACGGCTCAGTCGCGGCTGTTCGAAGAGTCCCTGATCCAGGCCCGGATCCCCTACCGCGTCTATGGGGGCCTACGCTTCTTCGAGCGCGCCGAGATCAAGGACGCCATGGCCTACCTGCGCCTGGTCGCCAGCCCCGACGACGATTCCGCCTTTGAGCGTGCCGTCAACACCCCCATGCGCGGTATCGGCCCGCGCACCCTGGATGGCCTACGGGAACAGGCCCGGGAGACGCGGGTCTCGCTGTGGCAGGCCGCGCGGGATCTCCTGGCCTCCAGCACCCTGCCCCCTCGCGCCGCGGGTGCCATTGGCCAGTTCCTGGGGCTCTTCGACAAGTACCGCTCCACCTCCCCCATCCTGAGCCTCGAAACCCTTACCAAGGATCTGATCACGGACGCTGGCCTGGAGGAACACTACCGTAAGGACAAGGATGGTAAGGGACAGGATCGCATCGAGAATCTGGGGCAGTTGGTCGAGACGGCCGGGCGCTTCCGCTACGAACTGGCTGTCGGCGAGGGTGAGGGCGAGACTGATGTCCTCTCCGCCTTCCTGGCTCATGCAGCCCTGGAATCCGGGGATGCCCAGGCCGATGAGTTCGAGGATGGTGTCCAGCTCATGACCCTGCACAGTGCCAAGGGCCTAGAATTCCCTATCGTCTTCCTGGTCGGCGTCGAGGAGGGTCTCTTCCCTCATAGCCTCTCCGCCAATGACCCAAACCGGCTGGAGGAGGAGCGCCGTCTCTGCTATGTCGGCATGACCCGGGCTATGCACCAGCTCTTTGTCAGTCACGCCGAGAGCCGCCGCTTCCGGGGTAACGAGGATCACCCCTTCCCCTCCCGATTTTTACGGGAAATCCCACCAGAACTAGTACAAGAGGTACGGGCGGGCAGTTTGTCGAGATCTTCTGCCTGGGGGCGATTCCAGATCCCGCCCCCAGGCGCTTGGCAGAGCGGTTTCACGGATGCAGCCCGCCACCCGGTACCCAGCGGCGGTACTGGCCTTCGGCTCGGCCAGGCGGTCAGGCATCCCAAGTTCGGCGAGGGGGTGGTGCTCAACAGCGAGGGCCTAGGTGCCGCTGCGCGCATCCAGGTCAAGTTCCGCGAGGAGGGGACCAAGTGGTTGGTCCTTGCCTACGCCAGGCTGGAGCCCCTCGGGTGAGGTCAGCTTGTCCTGCAACCGGGTCCGGCCTTTTACCTGCTCACCTGCCTTGGGCGACCCTCAGGACTAGGGAAGGCCTGCCTATAGCCACCCGCATCGCAAGTGACGGCGATTAGCTCCCCGGCAGGTGATGAGCACCTGAGTCCGGCCTTCAGCCTTTACATCCATATACCCTGGTGCGTCCGCAAGTGTCCTTATTGCGACTTCAACTCCCATGCCACTCTAGAGCCTATCCCCGAATTGGCCTATGTAGAGGCCTTGCTAGGCGATCTCGATCGGGAACTGGTGGGTCAGACTCAGGAACCGCCGCCCCTGGTCTCCCTCTTCATTGGCGGCGGCACCCCAAGCCTCCTTTCCGGGGTTGCGATCGCCAGGTTGCTGGCAGGGATTCGCCAGCGCCTGCCCCTGGACTCGACAACTGAAATCACCCTGGAGGCCAATCCGGGTACGGCAGACGCCGCCAATTTCGATGCCTATCGCGCGGCCGGGGTCAACCGCCTCTCCCTGGGGGTCCAAAGCCTGAACGCGCACCGTTTGCACGACTTGGGTCGCATTCACGGTCCGGACGAGGCTCGGCACGCCCTCCGGCTCGCGCGCCGGGCGGGGTTCGACAACATCAATCTGGATCTGATGTACGGCCTCCCTCACCAGGACCTGGACCAGGCCCGCGGGGATCTGACCCATGCCCTAGCCCTGGAGCCGGAGCATCTCTCCTATTACCAGCTCACCCTGGAACCCAATACCCCCTTCCATGCCAATCCTCCACTCTTGCCCGATGATGACCAAGGGGCGGACATGCTGCTCCAAGGCATGGAAATACTCTCGGCAAGTGGCTTCGTCCAATACGAGGTTTCAGCCCATGCCCAGAGCGACCGCCAGTGTCGGCATAATCTCAACTACTGGACCTTCGGGGATTATATCGGCATCGGCGCCGGTGCCCATGGTAAACGCCGGCAATCGGTGAGGGGTCCGACCAGGCGCCAAGCCAAGCCCCGGCATCCTGCCGCCTACCTCAAAGCCCTGAGAAGTCCCGCGCCGGTAGGGTCGAACTGGAGGCTCACGAAGGAGGATCTGGTACTGGAGTTCGCCATGAACGCCCTGAGGCTGACGGCGGGATTCGATCGCCGTCTCTTTCCCCAGAGCACGGGGCTGGATCTAGAACTGCTTGAAGAACCCCTGAACAGGGGCGCGGAGGCCGGGCTGCTGGACCTCAAAGGTCCCTGGGTCCGTCCCACGGAACAGGGCCGCTGGTTCCTCAATGACCTCATTGGCCATTTCATGCCGGATTAGCTGATAAGGGCAAGAAGCCCCTTATCCAGCGGTAATAGGGCAAGATCAGGCGAGATCGCCGGTTAGGGAATCCCGCGTGGCAGGGGCCGCCTCTACCCGAAAATGATAGTGGGGATGCTCGATACCCAGGGTCAGGCGGGCGCCACCCTTGAGGGCATCGGCCATGGCCTCGGTCAGTTCGAACCTTAGAAAGTGGACAGAGGAGGTTTTGGAATCGTCCTCGCGCTCCAGGTCTTCATCGGCGATGGCGAACTGGGGTTCATGGCCCGCAACCTGTACCCACACCTTATCCTCGATGCCAATCAGATTGGCCAGGGCCTGCCTGCGCTCCTCGGGATCAGCGAACTCGACCATGAAGGTAGCTTTTAGATTACGGCCGTCAGGAATCAGGGGATTATAGGCATCCAGTTCGTCCTGAATACCCTCCTCCTCAAAGATCCTCTCGATGCGAAGCATCTCCTGGATTTGATACTGGACGGTCAAACGGTCCTCGAAATAAAGGGTAGCATTGGGCCCAATAGGCACCTTGCGGTCACGCTTGTGCGCCATCACCCTGGCGCGGAATTCATTGCGAAGCTTGGCATATTGCTCAAGGCTATAGAGATCGGCTGCCATCAAAGCGCTCATAGGCTGGGTACCTCGTTAAGCAATGCGTAAAGGGGTGGAGCCTGGGGCGGGAAGGAAGGCCACCCCGCCCCAGGCCGCGACTTAAATCCCGTAGGCCAGACGGAGCAGGGTCAAGGGGTGCTTGGGTGCGTTACCATCCTTGAGGGCGTGGCCTATGTGCTGGCCCGCCATGGGACAGTCGCTGCCATAATGATCCGGTTTAATCTGCTTGATTTTATTGACTATGGGACCGACGATCTTCATCGAATAATCGTGAAACTCCTGTTTGACGGCATAGGTACCATCATGACCGGAGCAACGTTCGATGATCTCTATCCGGGTTTCCGGAATCAAACTCAAGAGTTCCCGGGTCTTCTGGCCCAGATTCTGAACCCGTTGATGACAGGCGGCATGATAGGCGACGGTGCCAAGAGGTATTTTGAAATCAGTACGCAACTTCCCGTGCTTGTGGCGGATCATGAGGTATTCGAAGGGATCATAGATGTGCTGGCGAATCTGTTGAACCTGGACGTTATCCGGGAACATGAGGGGTAATTCCTGCTTGAACATCAGGACGCAGGAGGGGATGGGCGCGACCAGATCCCAGCCCTCAGTCACCAGCTTCATGAGTACGGGGATATTTTCCTCCATGTGGGCCTTGACGCTTTCCAGGTCACCCAACTCCAGTTTGGGCATTCCGCAACACCTTTCCTTGTTCGGGATGGTGATGGGGATACCGTTATGCTCGAAGACAGCGACGAGGTCCATGCCTACGTCAGGTTCGTTGACATTGTTGTAGCAAGTCGTGAAGAGGGCCACCTTACCCGTGGTGGATCCTGCCTCCTCACCATCGACCTGTCGCCCCACCTTGCTCGCCAACTGGTTGCGCAGGGTCTGATGGTGATATTCAGGGATGCGGGCATCGGGGTGAACCCCCAGCACCACCTCTAGAACCTTTCGCCCCAGGCCGGATTTGTTGGTGGCATTGACGAGTGTATCGACTCCCGGCAGGCTAGCAATGGCACCCACGGCATCGGTACTTGAGAGGATCTTATCCCTGGGCTTGGTCTTGCCCTGCTGAAACTTGACGGCCTTGGCACGCAGCATCAGATGCGGAAAGTCCAGGTTCCAGACGTGCGGCGGTACATAAGGGCACTTGGTCATGAAACAGAGATCGCAGAGGTAGCAATGATCCACGATCTTCCAGTAATCAGCCTTGGCGACACCATCCACCTCCATGGTGCTCGATTCATCGACCAAGTCGAAGAGTTCGGGGAAGGCCTGGCAAAGGCTTACGCATCGGCGACAGCCGTGGCAAATGTCGAAAACCCGTTCCAACTCCTGGAATAGCTTCTCCTCGTCATAAAAATCCGGATGGGTCCAGTCGAGACTGTGTCGGGTGGGAGCCTCAAGGCTGCCTTCGCGAGCGGGCATGGGGTCACTCCTTCTCAGATGCAAGGGACGTATCGGAATGGGGGCAGCCCATGGAACCCAAGTTATTGAGCCCTGGATCGGGGGCCTGCCCGGCTGATGGAATAGCTATCAGCTTAGTACCTTCGGCGCGGAAAACCAATGGCAAGGGCCTGTCCCCTTTCCAGACTCTGAATTTCTGATTAATGCCACCGACGGCCAGGGTCAGGACAATCGATCAAACACCAAAGGCCGAACGCCCCGTCTGGAAAATTTCGCTTTGGAAAAATCTGGAACAGCCGTTCGCACTATAAGGTAGGGGTTTGAGAAGGGCATGTTGATTCATTTCCGGGACGCTCCCCGGACAGTGCGGCTGGCAAGCAGCAGACTGGGCTGAAAGAAGGCAAGGATCTTATCGGCCCCAACTGGTAGATGTCCGAATGCCTCCTGAGGGACCGGTTTCCGCGTTGAATCAGTTGTCAAGCCCCACCGGGTCGGATGGGACAGGACAAGATAGGAGAATCAGGCGAAGGCTGCCTGGCAATAGGTCAGTAAGATTGCCGGGAAGAGACCCAGAAGGAGGATGGCTAGGCCATTGATAGAAAGGGCGAGGTTGGCGCCATCGCTAAAAACCAAGGGATCGGTGGCTTCTGGCTTGTCGAAGTACATGATCTTAATGACCCGCAAATAGTAGAAGGCGCCGATGATAGAGAAAAAGACGGCAACCAGTGCGAGCCACCAGAGACCAACGCCGATGACGGCCTCGAGAACCAGCAGTTTGGCCATGAAGCCAACGGTTGGAGGCACCCCAGCCATGGAGAACATGACCAACGCCATCATGGCGGCTTGCCAGGAGTTCCGTTCGTTTAGTCCCTTGAAGTCGTCCAATTGAGCCACTTCATAACCGTCGCGACTCATCATCACCAGCAGCCCAAAGCCGCCGGCAGCCATGAGGGCATAGACGACGGCATAAAACATAGCGGCGGCATAGGCCCCGGAATTGCCACCGATGAGACCCAGGAAGATGAACCCTACATGGGAGATGGTCGAATAAGCCAGCATCCTTTTGATGTTGGTCTGGGCAATAGCCACGATATTGCCAACCGCCATGGAGATGATAGCCAGGATGGTGAGCATCCCCTGCCATTCCGCGTGTAGGGGGCCCATCCCATCGACGAGGAAACGGAAGGCCAAGGCAAAGGCCGCGATCTTGGGGGCGCTACCGAGAAAAAGGACCACGGGGTTGGGGGCGCCCTGGTAGGTGTCAGGTACCCACATATGGAACGGCACGGCACCGAATTTAAAGCCGATACCTATAACGATGAAAACCAGCCCGAAGACCAGGACCTGATTGGTGGCACCCTGCAGGGCCACTGACTGGGCAACGGCCCCCAGTTCCAGGGTACCCGTGGCCCCATAAAGCATGGATAAACCATATAGAAGCAGTCCAGAGCCCAGCGCACCCAGGACGAAATACTTCATAGCCGCCTCGGCCCCATCCGGGCTATCCCGATCGAAGGCAACCAGGGTATAAAGGGACAGGGCCAAGAGTTCCAGCCCCAGATAAAGGGTCAGGAAACTGTTGGCGGAAACCATGACCATCATACCCAACAGGGCGAAAAGCGACAGGACGTAGTACTCGCCGACCAACAGCTGACGGTCCCGCAGATAGTCTCGGGAATAGACAAAGGCCAGCAGGCTTATCAAGAGCATCGCGATTTTGAGCAGATCGCTCATGAGGTCGCGGACATAGGTCCCCCCCAACACGATTTCCCGATCTCCCCCACCAACCAGACCCGTGAGGCCGATGGTAACCAAGAGTCCCAAGACAGCAATCACAGGATTGAGACCCTTATCCCGGTCCTTCAGCCAGAGATCGACCAACAGCAGGGTACTGGCCAGGACCAGAACCGCGATCTCAGGAACTACGGGTACTAGCTGCGCGTAATCGAAGGTCATGCTGATCTTCCGCAATCAAGGGACCCGGCCAGGGCGCGGGCCGCCGGGCTTAACAGGGTTCAGGGGAGTGCCGCAACCGCCATAGGCGCCGCTGCCAGTTTGGATACCGCAAGGTGCTGGACCAGGTTTTGGATACTGGCGTCCATTACTTCTACTAGGGGTGCTGGCCAGAGGCCAAGGACCAAAACGGCCGCAGCGAGGGTCCCCAACACCAGCAGCTCCCGGCGATTGGCGTCCTGCAATGCCGCCACCTTGGCGCTGGTTACCGGGCCATACACAACCCGTTTGACCATCCACAGGGTATAGGCGGCACCCAAAATAAGGGTGGTTGCCGCCAGGAAGGCATACCAGAAATCGGCCTGGAAGCTGGCCAATATCACCATGAACTCGCCCACGAACCCTGATGTTCCCGGGAGGCCGGCATTGGCCATGGCAAAGAATACCATCAGGGCACCAAACACAGGCATGGTGTTAATTACCCCACCGTATGTGGAAATCTCCCGGGAATGTATTCGGTCATAAAGGACTCCGACACAGAGGAACATGGCCGCTGACACGAAGCCGTGGGAGACCATCTGCACCATGCCACCCTCGATGCCCATCACCACGCCGCCAGTGATGCCAACCCGCGCAAGGATGCCAAAGGCAATAAAGAAACCCAGGGTTACAAAGCCCATGTGGGCAATCGAGGAGTAGGCAATCAGCTTCTTCATATCCTGCTGAACTAAGGCGACAAAGCCGATATAGACAACCGCGATCAGGGACATGGCAATGACCAACCAGTCGAGGGCGGCACTTGCGTCCGGGGTGATGGGTAGGCTGAAGCGGAGAAAACCATAACCGCCAATCTTGAGCATGATGGCCGCAAGGATAACCGAACCCCCGGTCGGGGCCTCCACATGGGCATCTGGCAACCAGGTATGTACCGGCCACATGGGGACCTTAACGGCAAAGGCGGCCAGGAAGGCCAGGAAAATCCAGATCTGCTCAGAAAGGCTCAAAGGCAGGGCCTGGAAATCCAGGATGCTGTAGGAGCCTGACTTGAAGGACATGTAGATCAGGGCGACCAGCATGAAGACCGAGCCAAAGAAGGTATATAGGAAAAACTTGATGGTGGCGTATACCCGTCTGGGTCCACCCCAGACCCCGATGATGATGAACATCGGAATCAGCATGGCCTCCCAAAAGACATAGAAGAGAATGGCGTCCAAGGCAGAGAAGACACCCACCATGACACCCTCCATCATCAAAAAGGCCGCCATGTATTGGGATGGCTTATAGCTGATGACCTCCCAACCCGAGATAATTACCAGAATGGTGATAAAGGTAGTCAGCAGAATGAGCGGCATGGAGATTCCATCCACCCCCAGGTGGTACCAGGCATTGAAGGTTGGAATCCAAGGAGCCTGCTCGACGAATTGCATTACGGGGGTGCCTGCGTCGAATCCAGTCCAAAGCAACAGGCTAACCAGAAAGGTGAGCACGGAAAAGCTCAGGGCTACCCATCGTGAGATATTGGGTGCCTTATCGCCACTGGCCAGCACCGCCAGGCCGCCGAGAATGGGCAGCCAGATGGCCAGTGACAGAACTGGAATTGCGGATTGCATGCTCGGCCGTCTCCCTCAGAATCAGAAGGTAACGAAGAGGGTCATTAAGGCTACCAGACCCAAAATCATGGCGATGGCGTAGTGGTACAGATAGCCGGTCTGGATACCGCGCAGCCGTTGCGCTATCCGGCCCACGCCCTGGGCGGAGCCATTGATGAGGAAACCATCGATGACTCCCTGATCCCCGGTGACCCAGAACAGTTTACCCAAGGCCCGGCTTCCGCCAGCGAAGATGGCCATGTTGAACTGATCGAAACCGTACTTACCATCCAGGATGCGATAAGTACGGCTGAAGCGCACCATAGCGTAATCCGCCAGAACCGGCTTCATCATATAGATGAACCAGGCTAAGGCCAGACCACCCATCGCCAGCCAGAAGGGTAGCCCCATCATGCCGTGCAAAACAAAGGCAGCCTGATCATGAAAGTGCGCGCCTATCTTAGCCAACACATCGTGCTGGGGGGCAACATGGATGACATCCTTAAACCAGTCCCCGAAAAGCACCGGTTCCACTGTCATCCAGCCAATGAAAACGGACGGGATCGCCAACAGGACCAAGGGCACCCAGACTACGGGCGGCGTCTCATGAAGGTGGTGCCGGGTATGCTCATCCATGCGCTCCTTGCCGTGGAAAACGATGAAATATAGCCGGAAACTGTAGAGGGCGGTTACAAAGACACCCAAGGTCAACAGCACGCTGGCGTAACCCGAACCTCCAACCTGGGAAAGATGTACGGCCTCGATGATGGCATCTTTGGAAAAAAAGCCCGAGAACCCAGGAAAACCGATGAGTGCCAGGCTGCCAAGAAGGAAGGTGATCCAGGTGATGGGCATGTACTTGCGTAAGCCACCCATGTTGCGGATGTCCTGGTCATGGTGCATGGCGATGATGACCGAGCCTGCGGCGAGGAACAGTAGGGCCTTGAAAAAGGCATGGGTCATGAGGTGGAAAATGCCAGCGGCATAAGCGGAGGCACCCAAGGCAGCGACCATGTAGCCCAATTGGGACAGGGTCGAATAGGCCACCACCCGCTTGATGTCATTCTGCACCAGCCCTATGAGGCCCATGAAAAAGGCCGTGGTGGCGCCTATGACCATAACGAAGCTCAGGGCGGTCTCCGAGAGTTCGTAAAGCGGCGACATGCGGGTAACCATGAAGATACCTGCGGTAACCATGGTGGCGGCATGGATCAGGGCCGAGATGGGCGTGGGACCCTCCATGGAATCCGGAAGCCAGACATGGAGCGGGACCTGAGCCGATTTACCCATGGCTCCTATGAAGAGCAACACGCAGATGACCGTCATCAAAGACCAAGAGGAATCTCCCCAGATCTGAATCTGGGTGTGAACCAAAGCGGGGGCCGTACTAAAGACCTCCGTGTAGTTCAACGAATTGAAATACATGGCTATAGCGCCGATACCCAGGATAAAGCCAAAATCACCAACACGGTTGACCAAAAAGGCCTTGAGGTTGGCGAAGATGGCTGTCTCGCGGACGGACCAGAATCCAATGAGGAGGTAGGATACCAGCCCCACTGCCTCCCAGCCGAAGAACAACTGCAAGAAATTGTTCGACATCACGAGCATCAGCATGGAGAAGGTAAAGAGGGAAATGTAGCTGAAGAATCGCTGATAGGCATTGCGTCCGGCCAGGGATTCCTTGGGCCAATTGTGCTCATCGTCGGCCATGTAACCGATGGTGTAGATGTGCACCATGAGGGACACGAAGGTCACGACGGCCATCATCAGGGCCGTGAGTTTGTCAATCAAAAACCCAATTTCAAATTTTATGCCACCGCTGATCATCCAGGTGTAGACAGGGCCATCAAAGGCCGGCAGGGTCTCCTCCACGAACCCCTTGAGCACGTAGAGGGACAGGCCGCAAGACAGACCCACGCCCAGGATGGTCACCGTATGGGCACCCACCCGCCCTATCCTGCCCCCCGTGAAGCCCGCGATAATAGAGCCCACCAAGGGGGCGAGGACGATGGTCAGGTAGAGGTTTTCCATCTGCTAATCTGCTCTTTATGCTCTGTTCCGCTGACGCCGCGATCCGGTGAAGGGACTCTCGGAATGTGGTTAGGGCCTAACCCTTGAGGGCATCCAAATCCTCGACATTGATGGTGCGCCGGCTTCGGAACAGCACCACGAGAATGGCCAGGCCAATAGCCGCCTCGGCGGCGGCGACGGTCAGGATAAAGAATACAAACACCTGACCCGACATATCGCCCAGGAATTGAGAGAAGGCAATGAAGTTCATGTTCACCGCCAACAGCATCAGTTCGATGCACATCAGCAGGACGATGAGGTTTTTCCGATTGATGAAAATACCTGCAACGCTGATGGAAAAGAGGATTCCTCCAAGCATCAAATAATCGGAGAGTGCGATCAAGATGCGTCCTCCTCGCCCGGGGCAGCGATTGTCTGGGTTGTAGTTGGCGGCACGCGCCGAAGCTCGGGTGGCATCCGCACGATTCGCACCCGGTCGGGACCCTTACGGATACGGACTTGACGGGAGGGGTCTATATACTTGGTATCCGGGCGGTGACGCAGAGTCAGGCGGATGGCAGCGACGATGGCCACCAGCAGGATCACGGCGGCAACCTCGAAGGGGTAGATGTAGTCGCTATAGAGCAGGAGACCCAGTTCACGGGTATTGCTATAACCAGCACCATGATGCGCCGGGGTCGGGAAGGACTCACCTCCAAAATTACCCGGGCCAACTACCATGAAGATCTCGATCAACATGATGGCCCCTACCACCAGGGCCAGGGGAAGGTGGCGAATAAATTGGGCCTTCAGGGTTGCTATATCGACGTCAAGCATCATGATGACGAAGAGGAAGAGGACCAGGACAGCGCCGACATAGACCAGGACCAGACTGATGGCAAGGAACTCCGCATCCATCAGTACCCAGAGCATGGCGCTGGCCACGAAGGCCACCACGAGAAATAACACCGCGTGTACTGGATTACGGCGGGTTACCACCATGCCGGCCGCGGCGATCAGGGTCGCCGCCAGGACATAGAAGAGAAACTTTTCAAAGCCCATGTCTTGGTCCAATCGGGTTTAGGTAGGTCTGTCAGCCATTGGCTTGGATGGGGTGCGGTGTGCCGACTATCGGTAGCGTGCGTCCGCGGCACGTGCCGCGGCAATCTCGCCTTCGTATTGGTCGCCGAGGGCCAGCAACCGTTCCTTGGTCATGATGGCCTCGTCGCGCCCCTCGAAGGAGTATTCATAAAACGATGTCTCGACGATGGAATCCACGGGGCAGGATTCCTCGCAAAAGCCGCAGTAAATACATTTGAAGAGATCAATGTCGTAGCGGGTAGTGCGGCGACTGCCGTCCGCGCGTGGCTCAGCCTCGATTGTGATCGCCAACGCGGGACAAGTGGCCTCGCACAGCTTACAAGCGATGCAGCGCTCCTCGCCATTCTCGTAGCGACGCAGGGCATGCAGGCCCCGAAAGCGCGGGGAGAGGGGCGCCCTTTCCTCGGGATACTGAACCGTGATCTTCTTTCTGAAGAGATAGCGGCCCGTTACGCCAAGCCCCTGGAACAATTCAATGAGCAGCAGGCTCCGCAGGTAATCGCGCATGGTTTGCAGCATTCTCTATCCCCTCTCCCTCAAGCTGACCACCAAGGTGGAAGCTTGTACAAGACCGCGAGCCCGATGACCAGAATCCAGACAAGAGTGATCGGGATGAAGACCTTCCAACCCAGGCGCATGATCTGATCGTAGCGATACCTGGGGAAGGTGGCACGGAACCAAAGGAAGAGAAACATGAAGAGGAAGGTCTTGAGCACCAGCCAGTGCAGGCCACTATCGAGCAGAAACACTCCCTGCACCCAAGCCGCCGGCAGGGGTGACAGCCAGCCCCCCAGAAACATGAGGGCGGAGAGGGCCGAAATGAGGATCATGTTGGCGTATTCGCCGAGGAAGAAGACGGCAAAGGTCATGCCAGAATATTCGACATGAAAGCCTGCGACGATCTCAGACTCACCCTCCGCCACGTCGAAGGGCGCACGATTCGTCTCGGCGAGGCCGGAGATGAAATAGATGGCGAACAGGGGCATTAACGGCAACCAGAACCAGGTCAGGATATTGCCCTCCTGGGCCCGGACTATGGCTCCCAGATTGAGACTGCCGGCGGCCACCAGGACGCCCACCAAGGCGAAGCCCATGGCGATCTCGTAAGCCACGATCTGAGCGCCGGAGCGAAGGGCGCCCAACAGGGCATATTTGGAATTCGAGGCCCAGCCGGCAATGATAACCCCATACACCCCCAGGGAGGTCAGAGCCAGAATGTAAAGCAACCCGGCATCGAGGTTCGACAGCACCAGGCCCTCGTCGAAGGGAAAGACCGCCCACGCCGCCAGGGCTGGGCCCAGTGACAGGAGGGGGGCGATTATGAAAAGTGACTTGTCGGCCCGGGTCGGCAGGATGATTTCCTTGAACATCAACTTGACGGCATCGGCGATGGGCTGCAACAAGCCGCGCGGTCCGACCCGGTTGGGGCCCAAGCGAATCTGCATGTAGCCAATGATCTTGCGTTCCGCCAGGGTGTAGTAAGCCACCAGCCCCATCAGGGGCGCGAGGATCACCACGATCTTCACCAGGATCCGGATGACCTCCGGCAAGGAATTCCAAAGATCAATCATGATTCAATCCGCTCTCATGCCTTGGCGACCACGACCGGGCCAATCTGAACACCCAGGGTCTCGCTACCCGCAACCGCTGCCGGAATGCGCGCACAGCCCATGGGAACGGCCTCGCTCAGGGCGATCTTGCTCCGGGCGACGGCCTCGCCCTGGCTGATGGTAACGGCATCTCCCGCCGCCAAATCCAGGGCGCTGGCCTGAACAGGATGGAGATGGACGGAGAAACAGCCCGCACCCGGGACGCTCTGCAGGGCAGGAGCCCGCCGCACCAAGGCATCGAGCCGGTAGAGAGGAACGTTGCCCAGGCGCCACAGTTCTGCTTCCGCAGCAGGTTTGGCCTTGACATGCCCTCTCAAGGCGTTGCTGGGGGTAACACCCTCGCATAGGCCGCGCACCTCGTCGGCCACCTGGAGCGAACTAACCTGTTCGAAACCTTCGAGATTGAGGAGATTTCCCAACACCCTCAGGACCTTCCATCCGGGTCGTGCCTCACCCGGGGGTGTTACGACACCCCGAAACGCCTGCCAGGTCAGTTCGGCATTGATCAGGGTTCCGGAGGTTTCGGCAAAGGCGGCGATGGGGAGCATCAGGTCCGCGACCGCCTCGACCGAGGTACCCCTATGGGCGACACAGGCCACCACGAAATCTGCCTGAGCCAGGGCCCGGCTGCCCAGGGTCGGATCGACCAGATCCTGACCCGGTTCGATATTCCAAAGGAGATAGGCCTTGCGTGGCTCAGCCAGCATGGCATTGAGGGCAGCTCCGGGGGTGGATGCCGCCTTGGCGCCGGGTTCGACATGAGGCAGAGCCCCGGCCAGATAGGCGCCAAAACCATTGGCCGCTGCCGGCAGGAAACCCCATGCGATTTTGGCTGCCTTGGCGATGACGCTAGCCAAGGCCTTGAGAAGGGCATAGTCCGGATGAGCTGCGGCAAGGGCGCCAAGCAGGACGACACCCGACCTAGCCTGAAGCAGGACCTGTGCGCTCGCTAGATGCCGGTCATCTGGAGTGGCATGGGCGATGAGATCCTTGACGTTGCCCCCCCCCTTGGCTCCCAATGCCTTGGCGATAGCCGCCAGATCCTCGAGATTTGCCGTGGGGGTGCCAGTAAACTGCTCAGCTGGAAAAGTCAGGGCCAACTCGTAGGGGTTGATGGTCAGGACCTTGGCCTGGTTCTCCAGAACCGCCTTGCGGATTCGATGGGCCAGTAAGGGGATCTCGGCACGGATGTCGGAACCCACCAACAGAATGGCTCCTTGCTTCTCGACATCGGCAACGGCCAGGCCCAACCAGGGCAGCAAGGGATCCGTGTCGTCCCCACGAAAATCCTGCTGCCGTAGACGGGTTTCGATAGCGGATGAACCCAGACCACGCACCAGTTTCTGGGCCAGAAACATCTCCTCCAGGGTCGCGGCAGGTGAAATCAGGGCCCCAAGCTGGCCACCGGCCGCCTTGAATCGGCTGGCGGCCAGTTGCAAGGCCTCTGACCAGCCAATGGCCTGCCAGGCACCGTTCTTCTTAACCAGTGGTGCAACTAGTCGGTCCTCGCTGTAGAGGCCCTCATAACTAAAACGGTCGCGATCCGAGATCCAGGTCTCGTTGATGGCCTCGTTGTCTCGAGGATGTACCCGCATCACCTGGTTACGGCGCACATGGAGGTGAATGTTCGAGCCCAGGCCGTCATGTGGAGCAAGCCCCTCAACCTGGGTAAGTTCCCAAGCACGGGCTTGGAAACGATAAGGCTTGGAGGTCAGGGCACCGACCGGGCACAGGTCGATGATGTTGCCGGATAACTCATGGGCCATGGTATGTTCGACGAAGGTACCGATGCGAACATGCTCACCACGCCCCGTGGCGCCCAATTCCCGCAGCCCGGCGATCTCGGCACCAAAACGGACACAGCGGGTGCAATGAATGCAGCGCGTCATATCGGTAGCGATGAGGGCGCCCAGGTTCTCGTCCTGCACGACCCGCTTGCCCTCGATGTAGCGCGAGACATCCCGCCCATAGGCCATGGCAACATCCTGGAGTTCGCACTCCCCACCTTGATCACAAATGGGGCAATCCAGGGGGTGATTAATGAGCAGGAATTCCATGGTTCCCTTTTGGGCCTCCAGTGCCATGGGGGAACGGGTCATAACCTTGAGGCCGGCGCACACGGGCGTAGAGCAGGCGGGGACGGGTTTGGGGAAGGGACGCCCATTCTGCTCCACCTCCACCAGACACATACGACAGTTAGCGGCTATGGAGAGCTTTTTGTGGTAGCAGAAGCGCGGGATCGGGATGCCCTCGCGATCTGCGACCGCGATGAGCATTTCCCCGGGGTGCGCCTCGCAGGCGCGACCGTCGATGTCGATTGTGACCTTGTCCGTCATTGCGCTATCTCAGTGGGAGTACGCCTGATCAGGCGCCCTCGACCAGGCCCCTGCCATGTTCGATGTAGTGTAGGAACTCATGGCGGTAATGCTTAAGGAAGCTTTGTACCGGCATGGCCGCCGCATCTCCCAGGGCACAAATGGTACGACCTCCGATATGACCCGCCACGGAATCGAGGAGTTCAAGATCTTCCGGCCTGCCCTGCCCATGAAGGATGCGGTGCAGAACCCGCGCCAGCCAACCCGTACCCTCGCGGCAAGGTGTGCATTGGCCGCAAGACTCGGCCGCATAGAAATGTGCCAGGTTCGCCAGCACCTTGACCATGTCGGTACCCTCGGCCATGACGATCACGGCACCTGAACCCAGCATGGAACCTACCTTGGCAATGGCGTCATAGTCCATAGTAACGCCCATCATTATTTCCCCCGGTACCACCGGGGTCGAAGACCCACCAGGGATCACCGCCTTGAGTTTCCGTCCACCCTTGACACCACCTGCCATGGCTAGCAATTCCTTAAAGGGGGTACCGAGGGGAACCTCGAAATTGTTCGGCTTCTCAACGTGCCCCGTCACGGAGAAAAGCTTGGGACCGCCATTGTTGGGTAATCCCTGCTCCAGGAACCACTGGCCTCCTCGCTCCAGAATCACCGGTACCGAGGCCAGGGATTCGGTGTTATTGATGGTGGTAGGCTGGCCATAGAGGCCCACTTGGGCCGGGAAAGGCGGCTTGAATCGGGGCTGGCCCTTCTTTCCCTCCAGAGATTCCAGTAGCGCCGTCTCCTCCCCGCAAATATAGGCACCGGCACCTAAATGGACATAAAGATCGAAATCAATGCCACTGCCTTCGATGTCACGGCCTAGCAATCCCGCCTGATAGGCCTCCCTAAGGGCACCTTCAAAGCGGGCAGTCGGTTCGTAAAATTCACCCCGGATATAGTTGTAGCCTACCGTGGCACCCATGCAATAACCCGCGATAGCCATGCCCTCGATAAGCTGATGGGGATTGTAGAGGAGTATATCCCGGTCCTTGCAGGTGCCCGGTTCACCCTCGTCCGAATTGCAGACCAGATACTTTTGGCCCGGCTCTTTACGCGGCATGAAGCTCCATTTGAGCCCAGTCGGAAAGCCAGCCCCACCACGGCCGCGGAGATTGGAGAGCTTCATCTCCTTGATAAGGCTTTCTGGATCTGGCCGCTTGCGAAGGATGTGCTCCCACTGGGAATAGCCACCAACGCTCCGGTAAGTAGCCAGCGTCCAAGGCTGATCCAAATGCAGGGTACGGAAGCAAACCCTGTTGTGATGCTTGTCCATCAGCCCATCCCCTCGATCAGCTTGTCCAGGGCCTCCGGGGTCATCCCCTCATGGTAGGTGTGACCTACCAACACCGCCGGAGCATGCCGACAGGCGCCCAGACATTCCGCCTCCTTGAAGGTGAAGCGACCATCAGCGCTGGTCTGCCCGGGTTTGAGGCCATATTTGTCCTCGACATGGGCGATGAGTTCTTCCGAACCATTCAACATACAAGAGATGCTGTTACAGACGCAGACCTTTACCTTGGACGTGGGCTCAAGGTCATACATGTTGTAAAAGGTCGCTACCTCATAGACAGCGATGGCCGGCATATCCAGGTAGCTGGCGACGTCATCCATCAGTTCCCGGGACAACCAGCCGCCATTCCAATCCTGAACCAGGGTCAGGGCTGGCATGACGGCAGACTGTTTCCACTCGGCTGGGTATTTGGCGATGTGGTCATCAATCGCGGCGCGAACGCTGGCGTCAAAGAGATCCTTTTTGGATTCTTGTGGGACCGGAACGGTCAGGGGTGCGCTTCTGAAGCTCATCAGCGGTCAATCTCCCCAAATACGATGTCCATGGTGCCGATGATGGCCACCACGTCCGCCAGCATATGCCCGCGCGCCATCTCGTCCATGGCCGAAAGATGGGCAAAGCCCGGGGCACGGACCTTGACGCGGTAGGGCTTGTTGGCCCCATCCGAAACCAAATAGACACCGAACTCCCCCTTGGGGGCCTCTACCGCAGCATAGACCTCGCCCGCGGGGGGGCAATAGCCCTCGGTGAAAAGCTTGAAGTGATGAATGAGGGCTTCCATATCGTCTTTCATCTCAGCACGGGGAGGCGGCGCCACCTTGTGGTCGTCGATCATGACCGGGCCTGGGTTCGACTTCAGCCAATCAACGCACTGCTTGATGATTCGATTGGACTGACGCATCTCCTCGACGCGTACCAGATAGCGATCATAGCTATCGCCGTTTTGCCCCACGGGGATATCGAAATCCACCAAGTCATAGGCAGCATAGGGTTGTTTCTTGCGTAAATCCCAGGCGATACCGGAACCCCTGATCATGGGCCCGGTGAATCCCAGTTGGAGGGCACGTTCCGGGGAGACAACGCCAATACCCACGGTCCGCTGTTTCCAGATGCGGTTATCCGTCAGCAAGGTCTCGTACTCATCGACGTATCCCGGAAAACGCCGCGTGAAGTCTTCTATGAAGTCAAGAAGCGAGCCTTGACGGGCCTCGTTACGGCGGGCGAAATCCTCCACGCTGTGCCACTTGCTGGGCTCCTCGCGATAACGGGGCATCTGTTCCGGCAGGTCACGGTAGACTCCGCCCGGCCGATAATAGCCCGCATGCATGCGCGCGCCGGAGACCGCCTCATAACAGTCCAGAAGATCTTCGCGTTCACGAAAGCAGTAGATAAACATGGTCATGGCGCCCACGTCCAGGCCATGAGTCCCAAGCCACAACAAGTGGTTGAGAAGACGAGTAATTTCGTCGTACATGGTCCGAATATATTGGGCGCGGATTGGCGCCTCGATACCCAGCAGGCGCTCGATGGCCAGGACATAGCCATGTTCGTTACAGAGCATGGACATATAGTCCAAGCGGTCCATGTAGCCAATGCTCTGGTTATAGGGCTTGGTCTCCGCCAGTTTCTCGGTACCCCGATGAAGCAACCCGATATGCGGATCGGCCCTGACGATCACTTCGCCATCCATCTCGAGCACCAGACGTAAGACGCCATGGGCGGCGGGATGTTGGGGCCCAAAGTTCAGGGTATAATTGCGAATCTCAGGCATGGGGGCGGTCCTGCGAGGCATCGCCGAAGCGGCTATCAGCGCGAATCACGCGCGCCACCAGGACGCGGGGCTCAATAGTGACCGGTTCATAAACCACCCGGGCAAGATCGGGGTCGTAGCGCATCTCCACATGACCCGAGACCGGGAAATCCTTACGGAAGGGGTGACCAACAAAGCCATAATCAGTGAGGATGCGGCGAAGATCCGGATGACCGCGATAGAGAATCCCAAACAGATCGAAGGCCTCGCGCTCAAACCAGTTGGCGACATTCCAGATGTCCACTACTGAATCCACCATGGGCTCCGCACCGGAGAGTTCGACGCGGATACGCAGACGACGGTTGTAACGCAGGGACAGCAAATGATAAACCGACGCGAATCGTCCAGGAGCATCGGCCGCGACTCCTTGCTCCCTGTCGACACCTCGCCCAAAGCCGGTGCTAGAGGCCGTCTCCGTTTCCCACTCGGATTGGCCGTAGGCGCCAAAATCGACCCCACACACATCCGTGAGCTGGTCAAAAAGAAAATCCGGATGATCACGGAGAAGCTGGGCGAACTGGTGCCAAGTCTCCGCCTGGGTGACTAACGTTATCTCCCCACGACTGATCTCCAGATGGTAGTCCCTACCCGCGAAGTGGCGGTCAATTGCATCTGCGAGGGCATCCTGTCGCGCGTCGCCGGTTCTCGATTCCTGATGTGACATGACGAGTGGCTGCTCAGCGGGCTATGGTATTGGTGCGACAAATCTTGTTCTGCAACTGCAGGATACCGTAAAGCAAGGCCTCGGCCGTGGGTGGACAGCCCGGTATATAAATATCGACTGGAACAATGCGGTCGCAACCGCGCACCACCGAATAGGAATAATGGTAATAGCCGCCCCCATTGGCACAAGAACCCATGGAGATTACCCAACGCGGCTCCGCCATCTGGTCATAGACCTTACGCAAGGCGGGGGCCATCTTATTGCAAAGGGTGCCCGCCACGATCATGACGTCTGATTGGCGCGGGCTGGGCCGGAAAATCATGCCGAAGCGGTCGAGATCATAACGGGCAGCACCAGCCTGCATCATCTCCACGGCGCAACAGGCAAGCCCAAAGGTCATGGGCCACATGGATCCGGTACGGGCCCAATTGATGAGCTTGTCGGCCGTGGTGGTGATCACGCCCTGCTCAAGGATACCAGCTATTCCCATTCCAGTGCCCCCTTCTTCCACTCATAGACGAAACCGACCACGAGGATAGCCAGGAACAGCACCATGGCCATGAAACCAACCAGCCCCAAGCCTTCCAAGGCGACGGCCCAGGGAAAGAGGAAGGCAATTTCCAAGTCAAAAATAATAAAAAGGATGGCAACCAGATAATAGCGCACATCAAACTTGAGTCGAGCGCTTTCAAAGGCCTCAAACCCGCATTCGTAGGGGCTATCCTTGGCGATGTCAGGACGCCGCTCCCCCAAGACAAAGCCCGCAACCAGGGCGCCCCCCCCCACCAGCAAGCCGATGACCATGAAAATCAGGATTGGAAGGTAGTTTTCTAGCACCCACTTCCCCTTGCTTTTAGCTTGTTATTGGAGCAAACCCAACGCGGATGGCGAAGTCTAGTGCAGCCCCTGAAAGGATGTCAAGCTGAAAAGTCCGCGCTTTAAAAAAGAAAATCAGAGGGTTACCGATTACTGAATCACGAACCAGAAATCCAAAAAAAGGGGGCAGGCCCTGAAACGACCTGCCCCCTTTTGGTTTGGTGCCGACGGCCGGAGTCGAACCGGCACGGCTTGCGCCACTACCCCCTCAAGATAGCGTGTCTACCAATTCCACCACGTCGGCAATAAATGCATCATTCCTTGGGAGCCACAGGGGCGGGGACCGGAGATTCCGGTACCTGGGGGACCACCACCTCGACTTCCTTAATAACCTCAACCGGTGCCGGCACTGGCGGAATCTCGGAAGATACCTTCGTGCTTATCACTGGCGGGGGCACCTGTCCAGGACTAGGCGCCTCACTCGGCTTAACCGCCTCACCCGGTTTAGCCAAGGGTGCCACCGGAGCCTGATCCAACCGATCCATGAGACCCACCGGGGCACCCACTTGGGAGGCATAATAAGCCAGAACCATGCTGGTGATAAAAAACAATGCCGCCAGAATGCCGGTGGTACGGGAAAGGAAATTACCAGAACCCCGCGCTCCAAAAACGGTTGCCGACGCGCCACTACCAAAGGCTGCGCCCATATCGGCACCCTTACCGTGCTGAATCAATACCAGCCCAATGAGCCCGATGGCCAGAAAGAGATGAACTACGGTCAGAATGATCTGCATGTCAGAATTACAAGCTAGCGTGCGCGGCCTGGCAGATTCCCAGGAAGTCCTTGGCTACCAAGGCGGCCCCACCGATCAAGCCGCCATCGATATCAGGCTTGGCCATCAATTGGACTGCATTTTCGGGCTTCATGCTGCCTCCGTAAAGAATTCGCAACCCCTCCGCAACACCAGCATCGTGAGCGGCAACGCGACTCCGAATGAAGGCATGTACCTCTTGGGCCTGCTCGGGTGTGGCCGTTTTGCCGGTACCGATGGCCCATACGGGCTCGTAGGCGATCACTCCATCCGCCAAGGCACCTGCTCCCTGGCCCTCGATAACCGCATCCAACTGGCGAGCGATCACGGCCTCAGTTACGCCTTGCTCCCGTTCCTCGAGGGTCTCACCTACGCAGAGAATGGGCTTCAGACCCGCAGCACGTGCCACGGCGAACTTCGCCGCCACCATAACATCATCCTCGCCGTAAAGCGTTCGGCGTTCCGAGTGGCCGACGATGACATAGGTACAACCGAAATCCAACAGCATGGAGCCCGCGATCTCACCGGTGAAGGCTCCGGATAATTGGCTGGATAGGTTCTGCCCACCCCAGCCAATAGCCGTACCGGAAAGTTCTGCCTGGACCTGGGGTATGTAGATAAAGGGCGGGCAAACCGCCACCTCGCACTTGGCCACCCCTGCCACGCCAGACTTTACCCCCGCCAGCAGCTCACGCACGCTCGCGATGGAACCATTCATTTTCCAGTTACCGGCAACCAAGGGCTGTCGCATGAGAACCTCCCGCCTTTCAAGAACGCGGAAAGATAGCGGGTTAGCTGGTTAAATGCAATCGCAATATCTCGAACGTAGCCTCTCCGAAGGCCATTTTCCAGGAGTGCTCCATGCATTACACTCTCAGCTATGGCGACCAAATCCAAACCCAAGAACCCACAGTCCAACATCGCCCTCAACAAGAAGGCGGGTCATGACTACTTCATCGAGCAACGATATGAGGCCGGCCTGAGCCTTCAAGGCTGGGAGGTCAAGAGTGCCCGGGCTGGGCGAGTGCAACTCCGCGAGAGTTATGTCCGGATCATCCAGGGCGAGGCCTTTCTCCTGGGTTGTCATATGTCAGCCCTCGCCAGCGCCTCCACCCACATCACCCCGGATCCGGTACGCAACCGCAAATTGCTGCTTAAGCGCAGTGAGATCCACCGCCTGATTGGACTGGTCGAACGCTCGGGCTATACCCTGGTACCTACCGCCATGTACTGGAAGCGGGGCCGGGCCAAGCTTGAAATCGGACTCGCCAAGGGCAAAAAGCTCCACGATAAGCGCGAAAGCGAAAGGGACAGGGATTGGCTGCGGGAGAAGGATCGACTTTTCAAACAGAAGTAATAGACCATCCTGGATGATTTCCGTGGATGATTTCCGT
>CAZFZB010000009.1:41382-43631 GCA_964523415.1 uncultured Chromatiaceae bacterium
CTTTTCAAACAGAAGTAATAGACCATCCTGGATGATTTCCGTGGATGATTTCCGTTGCCCGGGAACTCAGCCCTCTTTATACTTTCCAACGAGAAGACTCGGGGGGCGACATGGCTTTCGACGTGGGTTGCGAACCCTGGGGTGCATGCCGAGGTGCGGGGTACCTCGTAAATCCATCCGCAAATCAACAGTTGCCAACGACGACAACTACGCTCTCGCCGCCTAAACCGGCGAGCCTCTGACCGTTCTCTGCCCATGGGGAGCGGGTTTCAGGGGTAACAACACACGGGATCGCGGTGACGGGGGTCCGGACCTGATCCGCTAAAACCCAATTCGGAATCGCTGACCGAGCGCCCTGCCCTTCGGGCGCTGGAAGGTTAAAAATAATAGACAGGGCTATGCATGTAGATCTCTAGGCAGAGGACTTGCGGACGCGGGTTCGATTCCCGCCGCCTCCACCAAGTACCAGAAAAACCCGCCAATTAACCGCATCCGGTTAGTAAGCGGGTTTTCTTTTATGCTGGTTATTACCGGCTCCAATTATCCCAAGCCAACAAGGAACGAAAACGCAAAACGTAAAACGTAAAACGTATCAATAAAAACAATAAGTTATACTAGAACCACCCACCGGGCTAGATTTCTTGTTGCTCTTCCTATAAGTTGCGCCCTGTCATTGTCGTCTGCGCCTTATGTAAGGTCACCCCTAAGCTTTATCTGATGCGAAAAAGTCAGACAGGTCTGACTTTTTCCCTCCAACCAAGGGGTCTAACGCCACTAAGCAGCGGCATGGCAAGGTTCCCCACCTGGCCCTAAGGGCAAGCCACTCCATCCCTTCACCTTTACCCCCTGGGTTGTCATGCTAGGTGTGCAGGCGTTGACTTGCTAGCTCCCAGGATGGCTAGATTCTCCACCATAATCACTCTTGTCCTGGAGACTTGGCATGGATCTTTTTACCCTGCCGATTGATGGTCGGCATCTGGAACTCGTGATAAGGTGCCTGCCGCAAATCGTGCTTTAACGGCCTCAGCCTTTTTCTCCGGCTCCGAGACTGCCCTCTTTTCCCTCCGACCCGTGGACCTACAAAAGCTTCGCACCATGCGGCATCCCCGCGCTGATCGTATCCACGAGTTGCTGGACGAACCACGCCGCCTAATCATCTAAATTCTTTGTGGAAAAGAACTGGTCAACATTGCCTCTTCGGCCAACATGGCCTCGATCCTGATCAGTATTTTTACGAAACCGAAACTAGCTGGATCAATATTCTGGTCATGGGGCCCGTGCTGCTGCTAGTGGGTGAAGTTACCCCCAAAACCGTGGCCGTCACTTACCCCTTGATGGGCTCCACCAACATCTCCTCCCGACTGTTACCCTACTGGATCGCCTTTATCGCCCCGGTTCGAGAGGCCGTACGCTATGTCTCGGACCGGATAACCACCGCCATCGTCGGGGAACCGGTCAAAAAGGACAATATCCTCCATGCGGACGAATTCCGGACCCTGGTTGAAGAGGGAGCGGCCCATGGAGTATTGAGGGCCACAGAACGAATCCTGATCGACAACATGCTAGATGTTCAGTACCGTGTGATTATATCCCAAGAAGAAGCTATCCTTTGTTCCTTGCCCGGGAGACTTTGAAGCTTCTCGCTGGGGAAGTGGATGGAAGGAGCACGTAGGGTGACTGGAATCCACTTCCCCAGCGGGGCGACCGCCGATACACCGTTTACACATCACTCCGCATGAACATCCAACTGCAAAACTATCCGTCGGGAACTGCAAGCACAACCTGCCACGGTTACCAACAATTGAGTTGGCCGCGACCTACCATCTCAGCCGCCTTACCGTAGCCAAATGGCGGCAACGGAAGGGTACAGAGGATGGCTCTCATCGGCCAAACACCCTCCATGCCAACCTCAGCCCCGCTCAAGAGGCCGTGGTGCTCGCGCTGCGCGAGAGTCTCTTGCTACCCCTCGACGATCTGCTGGCAGTCACCCACGAATTCATCAATCCCGATGTCTCCCGTTCAGGTCTTAGCCGTTGCCTGCGACGGCACCGGGTGCCCCGTCTCAAAGAACTGCGCTTAGACCAGCAAGAGGCGGATAGATCGAAGCACAAGCCTTTTCAGGACTACGAACCAGGCTTCATCCATTTCGACCTGAAATAGCTGCCTCAGATGCCGGACGAGAAGCAGCGCAAGTATCTGTTGGCTGCCATCGACCAGGCCACCCGCTGGGTCTATGTGGAGATCCTTGC
>CAZFZB010000010.1:0-43534 GCA_964523415.1 uncultured Chromatiaceae bacterium
CCTTCGCCGACGCCTTCGCCCGCGCCTGGTTCAAGCTGACCCACCGCGACATGGGCCCTCGCTCTCGCTACCTGGGACCCGAGGTACCGATCGAGGAACTGATCTGGCAAGACCCGGTGCCAACACGGGACTATGCCTTGGTGGATGAACAGGACATCGCGACCCTGAAGACCCAGCTTCTCGCCTCGGGGCTGTCCATTTCCCAATTGGTGTCCACGGCCTGGACCTCGGCGGCGACCTTCCGCGGCTCGGATAAGCGTGGGGGGGCAAACGGGGCGCGCCTGAGCCTCATGCCGCAGAGGAACTGGGAGGCACACCAGCCGGCGGAACTGGCCCAGGTGCTGGCGAAGCTCGAAGCCATACAGCAGACCTTCAACGCGGCCCAAACTGGCAGTAAGCGGATCTCTCTGGCGGATCTCATCGTGCTAGCGGGGTGCACGGCCGTGGAGGAGGCGGCCAGGCGAGCTGGTCATAATGTCAAGGTGCCCTTTTCTCCGTGGCGGACGGACGCCTCGCAAGCTCAGACGGACGTGGCCTCCTTTGCCGTGCTGGAACCCAACGCGGACGGATTCCGCAACTACCGGCGTGCAGGCTTGACCATAACCGCCGAGGAATTGTTGCTCGATCGTGCCCAACTGATGACGCTGACCGCCCCGGAAATGACGGTACTGATCGGCGGCATGCGCGCCTTGGATACCAACTTTGGTGGCACTGACTATGGCATCCTGACCCATAGGCCGGGAACCCTGACGAATGATTTCTTTGTTAATCTGCTGGACATGGGGACCGATTGGCGGCCTTCCGCCGTCGAGGGAGAATTCGAAGGACTTGACCGGGCCTCGGGTGCTGTCAAGTGGACCTGCACTCGGGTCGATCTCCTGTTTGGTTCGAACAGCGAGCTCAGAGCGATTGCCGAGGTCTATGCCTGTGATGATGCCAAGGAGAGGTTTGTGCAAGACTTCGTCACTGCCTGGGATAAGGTCATGAACCTCGATCGCTTCGGGCTCACCTGAGACAGAATGGAAGAGGGCCAAGGGGCCCTTTTCCATTGTCTGGAGAAGGTAGGGGTGTCACGAATGAAACTTAAGTTGATGCCGTGACGATAGCCGTGATGGCTCTGGGGAACCGGACGCCAGCAACTCTACAGAATTCAAGCGATTGATTCTAAGCACTTTCATCCGGATTGAAAGGGTTATCCAACTGGCTGATGCCAGATGGCGATTACCTTCTAATATGCTAACTTAATGATAGAAACGAGTCGTTAGCGGGTAGGGTATGCCTTCAGATAGCCAACCTTCGGGTCGCTCCCCCCCAACACCCGTCATCATCGCTCGGCCCTTCCTTGTCTGGCCCCTTGACCGCGGTAAGCAAGCCCATCCGAGAGAGAACCGGGGTACCTAGCCATGTTCCCCCTCCGCCCCACCCAAGCCCGTTGGTTCGAGATCTATGTCCCCCACGAACAGACAGTTCGGACCACCGAAATTCTGTCCCGAACGGGGGTAGTGGAGCTGGAGATAGACCCCCGCCTTGCGGATCCCCTGAATACTCACAAATTGCACTATTTCGTTCAGCGGGGGCGTGATCTGATCGCTCGTCACCAGGAAGACCTGCCAGAGGGCCGTGATCGGCCCGGCGCCCTGATCGGCAACCCCGTTCATGTTGCAAACCTGGCTTTACACCGGCTGCGCCTCTGGAGTGCCCGTCTGGACTACCTGAAGGAGCAGATAGAGGAGCGGCAAGCGGAGCGGGAGGACTTGCGGCTCCTCGATGAGGCCCTGCGGGCCATGCGCCGGGATGGCGTAGACCTGGACGGACTCTTCAACGAAACCCGGTTTCTGTGTAAGTGCCTGTTCGCCTGCCCTAAGACCTGTCGGCTCGAAGGGAGCGAGGTCGCCAGCCAAACCGCCCTGATAATCCGGGGACCCCGACACGACTTCCCCTTCATGCTTGGCATGCCCGATCAGCGCACCCTCATTCAACATCTGGTAGTGGAGAATGGCTGCGATCAGGTTGGCATTCCCGCCTGGCTGGCCGGTAACCCGGATGAGCGCATTCAACGCGTGCATGACCACCTCACCGCCCTCGATCATGAGATCGCCCAGTTGGGAATACCCCTGAAGGAATTGCGCGCCGACCCCAGTATCGCCGCTGCCCGGGCCGATATCGACACCTTGGCTTGGTATCTAGACAAGGCTGCCTGCTACCTCAGCGGCCAGGAACTCTGCCACGTTACCGGCTGGACCACCGCCAAAGACCCGGATAACTTGCAAGAGGCTCTCTGGGATGCCGGCATCGAGGTGGTGGTGCGCTTCTCCGACCCCCCAGTCTCGGCTCCACCGGTTACCACCTTGCAGAGTTGGTGGGCCCAGCCCTACCGTCCCTTGCTCATGCTCTGGGGCACTCCAGACCGCAAGGAGGTGGACCCGAGCGGCCTCCTGGCCCTAGTGGTCCCCCTGCTATTTGGCTATATGTTTCCCGACGTGGGGCATGGCCTGCTGCTGGCCCTCTTTCCCCTACTTTTCGGCAAACGCTGGCCAGATATCCGCTTCCTGCTGCCCTGCGGTATCGCCGCCATGATCTGCGGCCTGCTTTTTGGCGACGTCTTCAGTTTCGACTCCCTGATCCCCGCCCTCTGGCTCAAGCCCCTGGAACACCCCATTACCGTCCTGGCGGTCCCCCTGATGTTTGGCGTCGGGATTTTGCTGCTAGGGCTGGTCCTCGCCGGTTTCGAGGCACATTGGAATGGCGACCTGCGTACCTGGCTGGCGGTGGATGCCGCCGTGCTGATTCTTTATCTGGCCTTGTTGCTTGCCATTACCATACCCCAGGCACTCTGGATCGCCGGGCTGGCCTTGATCCATTTCCTTGCCGGCAGCTTCTGGCGATGCCAGGGAGGAGGCATCGAAACCCTAGTTCGAGCCCTGGGTGGGCTACTTTACAGCCTCTTCGAGTTGCTGCTTAACACCCTCTCCTTTGCCCGGGTTGGTGCCTTTGCCCTCGCCCACGCCGCCTTCTCCCACACCATCATGACCCTGGCCCAAGGGGTGGATACACCCTTGGTGTGGTGGCTGGTGGTGATCCTGGGTAATGTATTTGCCATCGTGCTGGAGGGCCTGGTGGTATTCGTTCAGACTACCCGCCTAGTTTTGTTTGAGTTCTTCGTCCACTTTCTGCGCGCCGAGGGGAGATTGTTCCGACCCATGGCGGTACGGGCAACCCCCTTAGGCCGGCATTGTCGCTAAGGGTATCCATCCCTCCCTAGCCAGCTTCGAACCACTGCCAAATGGCACCAGCAGGAATCGCCAGCCAGTGACCGGGCATCACCTCTTACCCTTCCCGCATCAGCCTCAGGAGCAACCTATCATGAGTGAACCCTGGTATCGACTGGACGTGGACGAAACCCTTACCGCCTTGGAGACCTCGCGAGAACAAGGCCTGACCCCTTCGGAGGCGGTAGCCCGGCAGGCACTCTATGGCTGGAATGAGATCAGCTTCAAGAAGACACCGGCCTGGATAAGATTCCTGCGCCAATTCAGCGATGCCATGGTCATCATCCTCCTCATCACCGCCGCTATTACAGGCCTGCTGACGGCATTGGGAAATCACATGCTCCCAGACACCCTTGTGATACTGGGGGTCGTGGTGCTGAATGCCCTCCTGGGCTTTATCCAGGAAGGGAAGGCCGAAGGGGCCCTGGAGGCCCTGCGTAACATGATGGTACCGGAGTGCATGGTAGTACGCGGCGGGGACCTACTCCGTATCCGCTCCCGCGAATTGGTCCCGGGGGACATAGTACTGCTGGAGGGTGGGGATAAGATCCCCGCCGATGTAAGGTTCATCGATACCCGCAATGTCCACGTCGATGAGTCCTCCCTCACCGGGGAATCGGTACCAGTAGAAAAGATTTCTGCACCCATTAGTGGAGAGAATCTGGTCCCCGGCGACCAAAGAAATATTGGATTTTCAGGTACCTATTTAACACAAGGCACAGCCCGGAGCCTTGTGGTCGAGACGGGTCCCCTCACCGCCTTCGGCCAAATCGCCGCCATGGTCACGGCTGCGGACGCCGGCAAGACGCCCCTGCAACGCAAAATGAGTGAATTTGTGGGGACCCTTATCAAGGCCATTCTGACGGTTGGGGCCTTCAACTTCGCTTATGGCCTCTATCTGGGGTATGAACTCGGTTACAGCTTCCTTGGCGCCGTTTCGCTGGTGGTGGCAGCCATCCCAGAGATGCTGCCGGCCCTGGTCACTTCCATTCTCGCGGTTGCAGGCACGGTGATGGCATCACGCAAAGCGCTGATTCGCCGGCTCCCCGCAGCCGAAACCTTGGGAGCCACCTCGGTGATCTGCTCGGATAAAACGGGCACCCTCACTGAAAACCATATGACGGTTACCCAGGTCCACGTGGCTGGGCGTAACCTAGACGTCTCTGGAGTTGGTTATGACGTGTCCGGGCATTTTTCAGAGGCCGGAGCACCGCTTGCCTTAGGCTCCCTGCCTGCCCTGAGACTGCTACTCCAAATCGGCGTAGCCTGCAACAATGCCCATCTGAGCGAGGAGGGAGGTGGGATCGGGGATCCTACGGAACTCGCCCTCTTGGTCAGTGCCACCAAGGGAGGCCTCACCAAGGAGGGGCTGCGACGTTTCGAGGAGATTCCCTTCGACTCCAGCACCAAGTATATGGCGGTTCTGGTGGAATGGGAGGGACGCCGCTTCATCGCCGCCAAGGGCGCCCCCGAGATTCTTCTGCCCCACTGCCCGAGGGGTCTGAACGCCGATGGGCAACCAGTTCCCATCGACCGGGATGATTACCTGAACGCTGCACGGATCTTCGCCCGCCAGGCCCTGCGGACCCTGGGCTTCGCCTATCGGGAGGTAGACACCAACCATAGCGACCTGCTCCACGCCGACTTGCGGGACCTGATCTTCGCCGGTCTTCAGGGGATGATAGACCCCCCCAAACCCTCGGCCATCGAGGCGGTCGCCAAGTGCCAGGGAGCAGGTATACGCACCGTCATGGTCACCGGCGACCATCCCGATACCGCCCAGGCTGTGGCCGCCCAGCTCGGCATCGAATCCGGCCAAGTTGTAACTGGGGTGGCATTGGCGGCTATGGACGACGAGACCCTGCGCCGCGCGGTCGAGACCGTCTCCGTCTTCGCCCGTGTAGCCCCTGAACACAAGCAACGCATCGCGGCAGCCTTTCAGGCCAACGGCCATGTCGTTGCCATGACGGGGGACGGTGTCAACGATGCCCCGGCCCTTAAACAGGCGGATCTCGGCATCGCCATGGGCATCGCGGGCACCGAGGTGGCGCGGGAGGCGGCGGACATGGTACTGGCGGACGACAATTTCGCCACCATCGTCAATGCCGTGGAAGAAGGTCGTCATGCCTGGAACAACCTGCAAAAGGCCATTCTCTACACCCTGCCAACCAATGCCGCCCAGGCCCTGTTGATCATGGGGGCCATCCTGCTGGCGGCAGCGATCCCATTGTTTTCGGTACGGTTCGTACTGGAGCCGGTGCAGATTCTCTGGGTCAATCTGATCGATTCGGTGTTGCTTACCCTGCCTCTGATGATGGAGCCCAAGGAAAAGGGCCTGCTTTTACAACCACCACGGGACGCCCAGGCCCCCATCATCAACGCCCTCTTCCTGCAACGACTGGTGGTCATGGGCCTGGCCGTGGCAGTACCGGGTTTCTTAATTTTCCACCACTTTGGGGAAGCTGCCGTGGTCGCGGGGAAGGTCATCGATCCCCTGTTGCTCACCCAAGCTCAGACCGCTGCCTTCTGGGCGGTGCTCATGGCCCACTTTGGCTATGTCGTCTCGGCAAGGTCCATTTTCGCCTCGGCCTTTACCTTCAGCCCCTTCAGTAATCCTTGGCTGTTGGGTGGAGTCGCCCTCAGTATCCTGATCCGACTCATTCCTACCCTTATTCCGGCGGCCTCGGACCTGTTCCGCACCGCCGAATTTCCAGGAGACTGGTGGCCGCTCATCCTCATGTGTTTCCTTCCCAGCTTTCTGGCAATCGAGATGGACAAACTCATAAGGTCACGATTCGTCCATTGAATCTAATGGCCAGACCCACTGCATGCCGGTCCTTTGCTGCAATCAGCTCATAGGCAAAAGGGTTCAGGCAACCTGAAGGTGCGGAAACTGCCACCATCATCTGAGGAGATCCCACCTCCAGAACCGAACAATCACCCCTTTTCCGAGTAGAAACCCGCACCCAAGGGTGCGGGTTTCTGATGTTAGCCGGCCTGGGGAACCCGCGACCGCCCCAAACGCAGGTTGCCTGGGGCAGACGGAGTCTCCAGGATCAGGGGATCAATTGAACTCGACCGCGCGGAAGGCATAGAAGAGATCGGACTTACCTTCACTGGTCCAGGCCAGGTATTTCTTGAACTGGTCTTCCATAGCCTGGTTGGGAAATCGACCGGACTCGGAACCCTGACCTTCCGGGAAGTCGCGAACGACCGGTTCGAAGGCAGCCAGGCGGCTTAAACCCTGGGTCTTGGTCCAGGCCAGATAATCATGGAAGCTATCCTCCATTTCCTGTGAAGGGAAGAGGCCACTGGCAGAGACCTCGCCATTGAGGGCGGGTTCCAGATACCGGGCGCTGGCCTCATCCAAGGCTGTGGCATGAGAAGCGGCAGTGGCGAGTGAGAGGACGAGTCCACCGGTAGCGAAAATAGATTTGAGCATCGAAGCTCTCCAAAAAGTGCGTGAAATTATTTATATTATCTTTTTCTAATATACGAATGTCAATTCCTGGTTAGATACTCGGAAAATATTCTGACCGCACCTCCTTGCCATAACCGTTTCTGGCAGGCTGCGGTAGACTCGATGGGCCCGGTTTTCATCAGGACATAGCCAGGCCTAAGATGAAGGCTACTGCAATGAGTATTTGTTCAAGACTTGAACACCCCGGTAGCAGGGGGGCTGATCAGGGCAGGTCACAGGTTGGCGACCCGGATCGAGACAGTACCCTCGGAACCGAAACCCACTTCCCCAACCTGGAATCAACCAGGAACGGTAGCCAGGGGTTGGGTATGCCACATCCTGTGCGTCAGGATGAGGCCGGCTTTAGGGCCGGGTTCGATCAGCCGGCCCCCTTGGGCAACAGGGAAAGGCCAAACCAAGCCCAACCGGGCAAGCCCGGTTGGGACATCCGAGGGCTGATCTCACTCTTGCGTCGGACAGGTCTTGATCCCTAACAGGCTATAGGCGGGGCACCAACCAAGTGCCGCGGTAACCAGAGGGACGACCCCAATCCAACCCCAGAGGCCAATGCCACCGGTCAGGGTAAGGGCGATCAGGACCAAGCCAACGATGGCCCGCAGGGAACGGTCTAAGGCGCCAGCATTCTTGGTGAACATGATGTGGGTTATCTCCATGTGAGGGTTTTTCGGGGGACCCTGGTAAGGGGCTCGGTTAGGGTAAAGTTTTTTGGTTGGCCAAGGTCAATGAAGGCAGTTGCCGTACCTAACCTACCCACTCCTGCCCTTGGTAATGAGCCAGATGAGACTTGGGGCACTAGGATGAGGGTCTGGCACCCTTGGACTAGACTATCGGAGTAGATACGGCCGGCCCTGGCATGCGAACCTGGCCTAGGCTGTGGTGATGACCCTGCTGATGACCAGAGGCGTGGTCATGTGGCAGCCCCGGGGCGAGGGGGACTCCAGCCGCCACGCGAGAGATGGCTCCCAGCGGATCGGACTCACTGGTTACGATCACCCGGATGCCCTGTCGCATCAAACGTTGCACCAACCCCTGACCCGCACTCTGGGTTATCAGAACCTCAGGGTCCGAGAGGAGAAGCGGATGATCCTCGCCATGGTAGGCGTGCATGGACATCTCAGCGGGCAGGTCCAGCCTTCCCACTTCCACCGGCAGGTCCTGGCCGTTGGCCTCGAAGACGAGAAACCGTCTGGCCTTTCCGGCGTGATTGGTAATGGTCTTAAAATTTTGACTGGTGATGGCGATACGCATGGTTTACCTTAACTTAGCAACGGGTTATGAAAACTACGGACAAAACTCTGATGAGGGCTAGCCAGGTCATCCCCTCCCCCTGGAACCGCGACCCAAGTTCCGCACCCTCATGGCAATGCACCGCCAATATCAGCCTGCTGGACCTGGATGCCATGATCCGCGAGCCAGGAGACATCTAGCACCCAGCGGACCTCACGCACATCCGGGTGCTCCTGAACCAGCCTCATGGCTCGTTTCTGGGCATCGACGAGGCGTTGCTGCGCAGCCACCATGCGAGGATCCTCCTGGGGAAGGTTGGTCAAATCCGGATAAAGGATGGGCAACAGGCGGACTACTGGAAAGCTGAAGGATCGCGGGGTCGCAAGAGTGGCGACCCCATCGCTAAAGTCGGTTACCCGAAAGGCGTAGGGATAAGTGGCCATCTTGGGGTCTCCCTTCAGAACCCCATTCAACTCCCAAACCTGGGGCGTCCAAAGAGAATAAAGCCAGTAGAGGACCAAGCCCAACGCCAGGGAGGCAAGGCCAATGCTGTAGTTACGAGTAAACGAATCCAAGGATGAGGGGCCTCTGAGGGACTGACAGGGACCGGGTCATGCTACCCAACCAATTCCCGATAGAAACTATAGGTTGTGGAGTGCGGTGTCATTGCGTATTCGCAAACCGCCGGCAGGTGGAAAATTCTGCCCATGAAACCCAGCCTGCCACGTGCAAGAGATCGTCATACAAAAATCTGCATGACGTCATATAAAAGTAACGCAGGAATATTAGCATTAACTAACTTATTGAGACACTCTCTCACGAACACGTCTGAACCCTTCATGCGGCGTACCCAAACCTTTCATACCCAGGGTTCTCCAGATGGCTGTAGATGAAAGGCGGTTCTCCCTACTTTTGGCCCGATCGACTCATGGCCTCGACAGTCTTCACCCTCTTCCTCCTTTGGTTAATGCTCAATGGCTCTCTGGACCCGGATGTCCTTAGCCTGGGTCTGGCAGCGGCCTTAGTGATCGCTGGGGTATCCCGCGGCACCCTGTCACCCTTGACCCAATTCAAGGCCACCCCAGCAGCCCTGGTCGCGGTTCCTCTCTTCCTGCTCTATTTCCTCAGCGAGTTGATCCGTTCCAACCTGCGCCTGGCCAAGGTCATACTGTCGCCCTCCCTGCCCATCAGGCCCGGCATCGTCAAGGTTCGCACCCGGCTCGAGAGCCGGATGGGGCGGTTGCTGCTTGCCAATTCGATCACCCTGACACCCGGAACCCTGACGGTGGAACTCAAGGATGAGTGGCTCTTCGTCCACTGGGTGCAGGTAGATACCCAGGACATCGAAGGGGCCACGGCTAGTATCGTCGCGGGTTTCGAGCGCTATCTCGAGGTTATGTATGGTTGAGTTCCTTCTGAACCTGGCAGCAGGTCTCGCCGGGATTGCCTTTCTGCTGAGCCTGTGGCGCTTCTTCAATGGACCGACGGCGGCTGACCGAGTGGTGGCTTTTGATGTCCTGACCCTCATTTCCATCACGGGCATCCTCCTGGCCGCCCTGATCGCGGAAAGGGGCATCTACCTCGATGTGGCCCTGATCTACGCCCTCCTTTCATTCCTGGGCGTGATCGTCGTCGCCCGTTACCTGGAGGGAGGGTTTTGATGGGCACGGGCCACTATCCCCTTACAAGCCTCAGCCTGCTCGGCGGCTTGCTACTGGTCGCCGGTGCCGCCTTTCTGCTACTCGCGGGTCTGGGGCTGGTGCGCATGCCTGATGTCTTCAACCGGATTCAGGCCGGCACCAAGGCTACCACCCTTGGCACCCTCCTGAGTCTTGCCGGCATCGGCAGCCTGCACCCAGACTGGGGCCTCAAACTGCTGCTGATCGGGCTCTTCATCCTCTTCACTAATCCCCTCTCCTCACAAGTCCTGGCCCGAGCGGCACACCGCATCGGTGTGAAGAAGGCCCCCCAGACGATCGTGGATCGGCTCGAGGAGGATCTGCACGAGCAGGACCTGCCTGAGCAGGATCTGGGAGCCAGGCTATGACCCCGATGCTGACCGCAATCACGCTGCTGCTTTGCGCCACCATGGTGGCGGCTGCCCTGCTGGCCACCCGCGGCAGACAGAGCCTGCCGATCTCCATCCTCGCCGCTGGGCTGGTGGGCCTGCTGGCCTCGGTCCAGTACCTGGTCCTGGCCGCCCCGGACGTAGCCATGACCGAGGCGGCCATCGGCAGCGGGCTGACCACCTTCCTGTTCTTCTTCGTGCTCGGCCGGGTGCGGGGAGGCGAACGTGATTAGGCGACTCGCGGTCATACTGCTGCTCCTCGGCCTGGGGGCGGTGTTCGCAGGGCTATTGGTCGGCTACACCCCTGACCAGGAGCTCAATCTCATCGCCCGCTACTACGCCGATCACACCGCTCAGGACATCGGCGCGGCCAATATCGTAACGGCCATCGTCGTCACCTACCGTGGTCTGGACACGCTCGGTGAGGTCACGGTACTTTTCCTCACCGCGGCCATCGTCGGACTGGTCCTGTCCCGGGGGCGCCGCGAGAGCCACCGGCCCCAGCGTGAGTTGCCGCCTCCGGGCGAGCTGCTGACCTCCGGTACCCGCTTGCTGGTTCCTCCGATCCTGCTGCTCGGGGTCTATGTCTTCGCCAACGGTCACCTGACACCCGGTGGCGGATTCCAGGGCGGGGCAATCCTCGCCTCAGCGATACTGCTGTTGCTCCTGACCAACCCGCTGCGGCACTTCGGCCATGGACTGATCGCGGCAGTAGAGTCCGCCGCAGGCCTGGTCTATGTGGGCATCGGCCTCCTAGGCCTGGTGCTGGCCGGCGGCTTCCTCGATAACCGTATCCTGCCCCTGGGGACCCTGGGGACCCTCTTTTCGGCCGGGACCATTCCGGTGATCTATTCCTTCATTGGGCTCAAGGTGGGCGTGGAGTTCTCGTCCATGCTGGTGGACTTGTCTGAAACGGAGGATCTCTGATGGCCCACATTGCGATCGCCACGGGCTTTGCCCTGATCCTCATCGGGCTTTATGGGGCCCTGACCAACCGCAACATGCTGCGCATGATCGTCGCCTTCAGTATAGCGGACACGGGTGTCAACCTGGTTATGGTAGCCGTGGGCTTCCTGCACGGGCGTACGGCACCCATCGTGGACTCGCAGATCCCGGTGGCCGAGGCCGCTATGCGCATCATCGATCCCCTGCCCCAGGCCCTGGTTCTGACCGCGATTGTCATAGGCGTGGGAGTGACGGCGCTGATGCTCGCCTATGCCTACAAGCTCTATGAGACCAAACGCACCTTGGACATCTCAAAGTGCACGGAGTTGAAATGGTAAGCGCCATCCATATCATCGCGATCGGCCTGGGAGCGGCTTTCCTGCTCGGCCTGCTGCGCGACGAGTTGCGGGCGGCCGCATATGGCGTGACCCATACGGCCCTGACCTGCATGCTCCTGGTGTCGGTAAGCTGGGTTTGGGTGCTGACCTGGGGTGGCGGCACCGCGGAAGAGATCATCACCGCCGGGACTCAGCAGCCCTTCGCCATCAACCTGCGCATGGGGCTGACCGAGGCGGTCCTGACCCTCCTAATCAACCTGACCGGGCTCCTCTCGGCAATCTATCTGCGGGACACCATGTTCAAGCAAGGTCGGCGCGCCATGGCCGTGCTCCTGGTTTTCACCATGGCCGCCTGCGGTATCGTCCTGACCCGAGACCTGTTCAACCTGTTCGTATTCCTGGAGCTGGTTTCGATCGCCACCGGCGGCCTGATCCTGCTCTCCCGGGACAAACGGGCCCTGGGCGCCGGATTCAAGTTCCTGGTAGCCTCCCAGGTCATCACCATTCTGCTCCTTATAGGCATCATCTTCTCCTACCACGCCACCGGCACCCTTAACATCGACGGCATGGCCGAGGTGTCCCCACTGGTCCTCAAGGCCGGCGGGTCGGCCTTCTTCCTGATGCTCATCGCCCTTGTCCTGGAGTTGAAGCCCTTCCCGGCCAACGGCTGGGCGCTCGACGTTTATGAGTCGGCCCACCCCGCCTTTTCCGCACTGCTTTCGGCGGCAGCAGGTTCGGCGACCCTGTTCGCGGTAGACAAGCTACTCCTGATCGGCGGGCCGACTTGGGGTTCCGTGGCCACCACCATCGGCACCATGGGTTTCGTCGGGGCCAACCTGGTCTCCATCGCCCAGAACAACGACCGGCGACTCCTGGGTTATTCCTCCGTGGGTCAGATCAGTCTGATCCTGGCCGTGATAGGGCAACGCGACATCCTGGGTCAGCACTACCTCTACATCGCCGGCGGCATTCTGCTGGCCCATGCCGTGGCCAAGGCCGGGCTCTTCTGGCTGTCCGGCCTGGTGGGAGGACGCGAAACAAGCTCCTGGAGCGCCTTGCAGGGTCACCCCCTGCTGGTCTTCGCCTTCGCCACCTTCATCGCCCTCCTGACCGGCCTGCCCCCCTTTCCGGGCTTCTATGCCAAGTGGGAACTGATCCACGCCCTGGCTCACGAGGGTCGCTATGCGCTGCTGGGCCTGATCCTGTTCGGGGCACTGATCGAGGCCGGCTACCTGTTCCGATGGTTCGGCTACAGCATCAAGCGCGATGCTTCCCTCGAGCCAGTGGCCGCCTCGCCTTACAAGGGCGCGGTGATCCTCTCCGCCGTGGCCGCGGGCTGGGGGCTGGGCTATCTTTGGGGCTCACTTTCCCCAAACGGCAACCTGCTCCTGGTGGTGCCATTCCTGTTCGCACTCGCCTTCCTGGCCCTGGAGTGGTTGCCGGTCTGGATCAAGAACACCCTGGCCATCGTCGGCATGGTGGCCTGGTTCATACTGAGCTTGCCTGGGTACGACCCCCTACAGTTGATCTTTGCCGCCGTGATGCTGATCGGTGGTGCCCTAATTCTGCTGGCCAGCTACCAAACCCCTGGCCGGCGCATCGGCTTCTACCCCTCGGCGATGCTGATGTTTGCGGGTCTTGCGATGCTGGTGGTAGCCAAGGATGCGTTTTCGTTCTTCGCCGCCTGGGAGACCCTCACCCTAGGCTCCTATTTCCTCATCCTGCGGGGCAAGCATTCCGAGCCCCACGCGCTCTCCTACATCCTATTTTCCCTGGGCGGCGCCTTCCTAATCCTGGCTGGCTTCGCCCTGGCTGCCGGAGGTGACCCCAGATTCGCCCTGGAAGGGTTGCGGCAGGTCGCCCTACCCCTGGCCCCCTGGGTCTTCCTGCTGCTTGCGTTCGGCTTCATGACCAAAACCGCCGCGGTGGGCCTGCACATCTGGCTCCCCGGCGCCCATGCCGAGGCCGAGACCGATGTCTCGCCCATGGTCTCCGGCATCCTGCTCAAAGCAGGCCTGTTCGGGCTCTTTGTGCTCTTCATACAGATGGGCAAACAGCAGCTTTATGGAATCGAACTGACCCACCTTCTGCTGTGGATCGGCGCCCTGTCAGCCCTGATCGGCAACCTGATGGCGGCCTTCCAGGAGGACGCCAAGCGCCTTCTCGCCTACTCCTCCATCGGCCAGATGGGCTATGCGTTATTCGGCCTGGCCCTGATGAACCACCTAGGCTGGCTCATGGCCCTGATGTTCGTCATCAACCATTACATCTATAAGTCCATGCTCTTCCTCTCGATGGGTGGCATCGCCAAGCGAACGGGTACCCGCGACATGTATCGGATGGGGGGCTTGATCACCCTGATGCCTCTATCCTTCATTGCGGTTCTGATCGGCATCATTGCCATGTCCGGGGTACCACCCCTGTCGGGATTCGGCGGACGCTGGATCTTCTACAACGCCATCATGACCGCCGATCACCGTCTGCCCATCATCATCATCTTCATCTCCGGGCCGATCGCCTTCCTGTATCTCTTCCGGCTTATCCATACGGTTTTTCTTGGCCAGTTGAAGGACGAACACCGCCGCCTAAAGGAGGCCCCCTTCTGGCTGATCTTGCCGCAGATGATCTTCGTCGCCTGCCTGATGGTCTTCGCCCTGGTTCCCGGGCTCGCCCTGCGCAAGGTCGACGCCTACATCAGCCACTTCTATCCCCAGGGGGCGCTCAGCTGGGAGGGCCTGACCATCGACAGCCCATTCGGATACTGGAGCCCGATCTCAATCATGATCGTCGTCGGCGTGATCTTCGCGACCCTTTTCGCCTGGCTCCTGTTCGTGAACCGCAAGGCCCAGAAGGTGAGGCAGTTCAATATCGTCTACGCGGGAGAACGGCCCTTCCGGCCGGAGACCACTCACTTTGCCTGGAACTTCTTCGCCCCCTACCGCAAGGCACTGGGCTTCCTGACCGAGCCGGTGGTCGAGCGGTTCTGGTCGGCCCTCGTAGACATGCTGCACTCCAGTGCCGTCCTGATGCGCCGATTCTATACCGGGGACGTTCAGACCTACGCTATCCAGCTGTTGGCCTTTGTCGTGGCCGTCTATCTGCTCCAGACAGGGGTTTAGCAATGCAGTTCGAGTGGATCAAAATCCCCTATTCGCTCCTGACACTTTTCATCGTCGCGAACTTCGGGTTTCTGTTGACCGCCCTGATGGCCAAGATCGCGGCCCGGGTAGGACGCAGGCACGGCATCCCCATCTGGCAGAACTATCTCGACCTGATCAAGAACTACGCGCTACGCAGTTCCATCACCCATGGCGTTATGTACTACCTGGGGCCGGTGTTCCGGCTTACCGGGGGGGTGGGCCTGCTGCTGTTCGTGCCGACCATCTATGGCAACGAGATGTTCTCTAACCTGTCCTTCGCTGGCGACCTGATCCTGGCACTCTACTTCGTGTTCTTCGGGTCGCTGGGCATGGCCTTGGGAGCGGGCGAGAGTGGCCACCCCTATTCAGCGATAGGCGTCACCCGGGGCCTGTCGCAGGTTACCGCGGCCGAGCTGCCGCTAGCGTTGGCCGTCTACGCCGTGGCGGTGCAATACCAAACCTTGTCCATAACCGAGATCATCGCCGCCCAGCAGGGTGGGATCTTGCATTGGACCCTCTTCACCAACCCGCTGGCGGTGGCCGCCGCCATGCTGTCTTTTCTGGGCTCCATGATGCGCCCGCCGTTCGACGTGGTGCTAGCCCCCCAAGAGATCCCGATCGGGCCACCGACCGAGTACCACTCGTCCTATCTGGCCCTGATGCAGACTAACCGGGCGATCTTCCCGATCGCGAAGATCGTGATCTATATGAATCTCTTCTTCGGTGGGGCGGCGACATGGCCAATTTTCTTCCTCAAGGTCTTCCTAATCTACCTTTTCGCGGTTTTCGTCGGCGTGGTTTATCCGCGGTTTCGGGTTGAGCAGTCAATTCGCTGGTTCCTGGTCTGGGCAGTGCCGATCGGTGTTGCCGCCATCTTGGTCGTGTGAGGAGTAATCACCAATGACGCGGACAAACGAGGATCTGATCGACGACGAACTGCTGATCGAGCAGGCGATCAAACCGGAGCTACAACGGCGGTCCGTCGAGGGCCCGGACGGCATCAGGTTCGAGGTCGAGCCCCTGCGCGATTATTACTGCGAGGCGGCACCGACGGTGATGCCTGCGGCCTACAGCAAGATCATCGAGGGCCTTTTTAACTGGGCTCGCGCCGAGTCGCTCTGGATCCTCGGCTTTGGTACCGGTTGCGGGGCCATTGAGATGCGCCCCCTGATGACACCGCGCTTCGATGCCTATCGCTTCGGCATCCAATGGCGGCCGACCCCCCGTCAGGCCAACCTGTTCGTGATATCCGGGTACCTCTCTGTGAAGACCTTGAAGCGGGTGATCCGCTCCTATGAGCAGATGCAGAATCCCAAGTACGTCGTGGGCCTGGGCTCCTGCACCATCAATGGGGGCATGTACTTCGACTCCTACAACACCATCACCCGTCTCGACGAGTATCTGCCGGTGGACGTCTACATCGCCGGCTGCATGCCCCGCCCCGAGGCCCTGCTGGCAGGGTTCGAGGAGCTCAAGCGCATCATCCGTGCCGGCAAAGGCGAGGGAGCCAACCAATACGCCGAACGGTTCGAATGGTACAAGGCGAACCAGAAGCGCGTTATCCACGACTGGGATATGCCCGATTACAACTGGTAGCTAAACCGAACGATGCACGAACTCTACGACCGACTGATCCGGCTTTTCCCGCTCGACGAACTAGACGAGAAGCGCCCGGACCTGGCCTTTGTCACCGTGCCGCGGGAGCAGCTGCGCTCGCTCTTGCTGCACCTGCGTGACCGGGAGGGGTTCACTCACCTGGTGCTTCTGACGGCAGTGGACTGGATAGAGGCGGACATGTTCCAGCTCACCTACTTACTGAACGACCACAACCGCGCCCGGGACCTGGGTTTGCGGGTCATGTTGCCCCGCCAGGGAACCATCGACGGCGCCCCGATGGAGAGCATCCACGACCTCTGGCCCACCGCCGCCACCTATCAACGGGAGTTGCGCGAGATGTTCGGGATCAACTTCCCGAACAGCCCCAGGGTCGACGAAGACTTCATCCTCGAGGGCTGGCGGGAGATCCCGCCCTACCGACGCGATTTCGACACCCTTGCCTATTCAAATGCCACCTTCGCCCCGCGCCCGGGCCGCGAGACCCGCGACCCCGCCCAACACATGAAAGACCAGCTCTATCCGGACAAGGCCTGAGATGCTGTACCAACCAGACCGCAGCCAATATCCATCCAGGAGGCCCGATGGCAGCCTGGATATCGATCTGACCTCGGGCAAATACCTCAAGCTCTGGCAGGGTCCCCAGCACCCCGGTATCACCGGCAACATGTCGCTGGAGCTGACCGTGTGCGGTGACGAGGTCGTCGAGGGCAGGACCCATGTCGGCTATCTCCATCGCGGATTCGAGAAGCTGATGGAACGGCGCACCTTCATCCAGTGCTTCCCCATCGTCTGTCGCATCTGCGTGCCGGAGCCGGATTTCAACGAATACTGCTATGCGGCGGCGGTGGAGGAACTGGCAGGCCTCGAGGTTCCGGAGCGGGCCAGCTGGATCCGCACCCTGATCCTGGAGATGGGCCGTATCAATAGCTACCTCATGTACCTCGGCGGCCAGGCCGGTGCCCTCGGCCAGGGCGTGATCGGGCAATGGACCACCTATGTGCGCGACCTGATGCTCGACCGTTTCGAGGAACTGACGGGTGCGCGTATCTACCACATGTTCATCCTTCCCGGCGGGGTACGCGACGGACTGCCCGACGACTTCCCGGGGCGCATGGAGGAAACGCTGCGGGAGATCGAATCGACGCTCAAGGAGGTGTGGGATGTCATGTTCTGCAATGCGGTGTTCAAAAAGCGTACCCTCGGTTTCGGCTACATAGACCCGAGCCTGCTGGACGAATATGGCGTTACCGGCCCCAACGCTCGGGCCGCGGGCGTGGCGAAGGACGTCAGGCGCGATTCGCCCTACCTCGTCTATCCGAACCTCGATTTTGAGCCAGTGATCGGTCATGACTCCGACGTCTACACCCGTGCCGATGTGCGGCGGCGTGACCTGCTGATGTCCGTGGACTTGATTCGCCAAATCCTGGACCGGATGCCGAAGAGCGGTCCTGTGATGTCCAAACTGCCCAACGTGCTGCACTGGAAGATCCCCCCCGGAGAGACCTATGTCCGCGGCGAGTGCTCCCGAGGCGAATATGGCTATTACCTGGTCACCGATGGCAGCGGTTACCCGCGCCGGGTAAACGTGCGTGGGCCATCCTATACACATGCGATGGCGCTCCTGGAGCGTCTGATCGTCAACTGCAATATCGCGGACGTGGCAGCACTAATGGTCTCGCTGCATACCTATCCGCCTGAGATCGAGAGATGAGGAGACCGGCATGAGTCTGGGCGACATCCTCTCCCCCTTCACCGCCTGGAAGAACCTCTTCCGCGACCCGGTGACCATTCGCGACCCGCTAAGGGACCGCCCTGGCGCCCCTCGCTACCGCGGCTTCCACCAGAACAACTTGGAAAGGTGCATCGGCTGCGGTACCTGCGAGATGATCTGCCAGAATGGCGCCATCGACATGCTGCCCGTGGCGGGTATCCTCACCAAGCCAGGCGATTCCGGCCTGCGCCCGCGCATCGACTACGGGCGCTGCTGCTGGTGCGCCCTATGCGTGGATGTGTGCATGACGGGCTCCTTGAGCATGTCCAACGAATACAAGTGGGTGGACCACGACCCGGAGGTTTTCCGCTTCACCCCAGGTGTCGATCTCAAGCACTGGGATGGGGCCGGGCTTGGTTATCACCGCCCCGATGGCCATCGACTCACCGGGACCGAGCGGGTCGAGATGAGCGAACTCACACCCGAGGCACGCCTGGACTCGTTCGTCGAGATCGTCAGCGGTTACAGCATCGAGCAGGCCAAGACCGAGGCCGACCGCTGCGTGTCCTGCGGCCTGTGCGTAGCCACCTGCCCCACCCACATGGCGATCCCCGACTACATATCCGCCGTGCGCGATGGGGACTATGAGCGGGGAGTGCGCCTGCTTTACCAGACCAACCCCTTCTCGGCGGTTTGCGGCCGGGTCTGCACCCACAAGTGCGAGACGAGTTGCGCCGCCCGCCACGAGGGGGACCCTATCGCCATCCGCTGGCTAAAGCGCCACATCATGGACCAGGTGACCCCGGAGCAGGTGCGGGCCATTGTCGGGGGACCCGGTCCGGCCACCGGCCGCAAAATTGCCATCGTCGGGGCAGGCCCAGCGGGCCTCACCGCCGCCTTCGACCTTGCTCGGGAGGGCCATGAGGTTACCGTCTTCGAGGCCCAGAACCAACCCGGTGGCATGACCCGTTGGGGCATTCCCGAATACCGACTGCCTTTCGCGGCGATCGACCGTGATATCGATGTCATCCGTTCCATGGGGGTGGAAATACGCTGCAACATCCGTGTAGGTCGGGATTTGGCCCTGGATGAACTCCGCCGAGATTACGACGCGGTACTCTTGGCCTTGGGGCTACACCAGGGCCGCGCCACCCGCATACCCGGCAGCGACCACCGGGACGTCCGCAAGGCCGTGGATCTGCTCCGCCTGGCCACCGCCGGAGAGGACTTCGGTGTCCCGCGCCAGGCGGTGGTCATCGGCGGAGGTAATGTTGCCATGGACATCGCCCGCACCCTAGCCCGTCTGCAACGGCGTTCCTATGGCCAGGTCCAGGTCACCGTCACCGCCCTGGAGGATCTAGATCACTTTCTCGCCGATCCGGAGGAGATCCGCGAGGCGGGCGAGGAAGGAATTCAGATCCTCGCCGCCCGGGGTCCCCAGGAGGTCCTGATCAGTGACGCCCGGGTGATAGGCCTCAGGACCTGGCGGGTCAAAGGCATCTTTGACGAACAGGGGCGATTCGCCCCGAGCTTCGATGCCTCCGACGAGTGCTGCCACCCCGCAGACATGGTGGTGGAGGCCATAGGCCAAATGGCTGATACCAGCTTGTTAGGTGATGACCTCACCGAGCGCCTGGCCTGGGAGCGCGGCCGCCTTCAGACGGATGCGGGTGGCCGCACCAGCGAGCACTGGCTCTGGGCCACCGGAGACATGGTGCGTGGTCCGGACGTGGTTACGGCCGTCGCCGACGGTCACCGGGTCGCCACCGACATCCATTCCGCCCTCCGCGAGGGAGAGATAGGCCGATGACCGAAGGCATCCACAATATCGACAACCTGCGCACCGAGACCAACCTAGGCGAGATTCTTGCGATAGCGACCTCCTTCGAGGCCTCGGCCCGCGACTTTTACACAGGCCTCATCCCCAAGGTTAGCAAGCGCATCCGCTATCTGGTCGAAGAGTTGGCCTTAGAGGAGCAGCATCACCATACCTTATTCCGTAATCTATCCGAACGCGCCGACCTGGCCGAGCAGATCCGGGCCGAGGTCAAGAGCTTCGCCTGCGACAGTCGGTTCTCAGACTGCATCCACCTCCCCGATCTGGGCGACAACCCCGACGACCAGGCGGTACTGCAATACGCCCTGGGCCGGGAGCACGCCGCCATGCAGCAATATACCGAACTCGCCGAGACCACCCCTGAGGGTCCCATTCGGGACCTCTTCCGCTTCCTTGCCAGCGAGGAGACCAAACATAAGATCGCCCTGGAGAAGCTTTACTATGAGACCATCCACCGGGGAGGCGGAGTCTGACCTTCGCCACCAGGTTAGACCGACCTCCATCCCCTGGCCCGATCAGATAATGTCACCCACCCGATCGGCAAGGGGCGGCTAGTTCCCCCCATCATGGTATAGCGATCAGGCCTCAGGTCGGGTTTGCCATTTTTCATCCTCCCGGCGAATTATCCTGACCTGGCTCAACAAAATGCCTGTTTGAGCTAAACAAGTTCCAGCGATTGAGTAGTATTAGATTCTGCTAATGCTATACGAGAGGTGGCACCTTGGACGACACCCTGAAGAGACTCTTGGAGGCCGAGATGCGCGCCGAGGGTCTGGCGCAGCAGGCCGAGGAAGAGGCGGAACGCCTGGTCCAAGCTGCGGTGACAGAGGCCAAGGCCCAAGAGGAACGTTTCCGCGCCCGCATTCCGGACTTGCACAAGGGTTACATTCAAAAGTCCGAGGAGCGTGCCGAGCAGACTATCGCCGAACTCAAGCGCCGCTATGACGAGCGCCATGTACAGCTTCGAAATATGGCGGAGGAACGAGAGGAGGACGCCCTGTCGGCTGCCTTCGACCTCCTGGTGACGGCGGACTAACGGCGGAGCAGATCCCGATCCTCAGCGACAGGCCCCCTGCATCGGTCCCTTAGCCGTCATGAAACACTCGGCGTACCAGGCTTATCTAAATACCCGCATCTCAGCGATGGCGACGCGCCTCCTGACGCCCGCTGACCTTGCCACCTTAGCCCACCGTCCATTGGAAGAACTGGCCAAGACCTTCGGCCTGACGGCGGCTTTGGACAGCCAACTCCCGGTCAAAAGCCGCAGCCGGGCGGTAGAGCAAGCCCTGATCACGACCCTTCTCTCGGAATTGCGCATTCTGATACTGCCCATGTCGGCGAATGAGCGCACCCTGATCCTCGATTGGGGGCGCCACTATGCCCTGTCCAATCTCAAGACCCTCATCCGCGGCAAGCTTTTCGACCTGGACCCTAAGGAAATCGCCGCCAACCTCTACGAACTTCCACCCAATCTGAGGCTGCCACAACAGGATCAGCTCTTTCAGGCCGAGAATGTGCTGGAACTGCTGCGCCAGCTCGAGAGGGGACCCTACAGCATCATCGCCCGCCAGGCGCGGGTGGTCTATGAGCGCAAGCACGAACCCTTCGCCTTGGAGGCGGCTATTGACCAGCGTTATCTAACGGGACTGGTGCGCGAAACCGCGCCCTTCGAGGACAGCAGCGTCCATTGTTTGCGTAAATTGATCGGGGCCGTTCTCGATAGGATCAACATTCTTTGGCTGCTGCGGTTTCGTTTCTCCTACCGGCTTTCACCCAGTGAAACCTTCTTTCAGTTGGTCCCTTCCCTGGGGCGGATGCACCGCGATCGCCTGCTGGCCCTGGTCAATCTGGGGAAGTTCGAACAGGTGTTGACCTCTCTGCCGCCCCCGATGGATGCCAAGCTCGCCGGAAGCCTTGATCTGGTAGATGTCCAACGACGGCTGAATTCCCATGTCCGCGAGGTAGCCCAGCAGATCATTAGCCGTGGCCATGCCAGTGTTGCCCGCGCCCTGGCCTATTTGATCCATCGGGAACAGGATCTGCTCGCCCTCTTCTCCCTCGTTCAGGGACGGCTCCTCGAACTGCCTACCGAACTGGTGGAGATCGCTACCGAGGTAGCGAATCCCCGTTGCCCGATGAGAACGGGAAGGACGGTCTGAACCATGATTAGTGTCCACTTGTCCCCCTACCGGCATTCGAGCCAGGTGTAAACCCGGATGTTGCGGCCAACCCCGATGAAGCACGTCCGCCTTCTGATCCTAGGCGAGGACTTGCCTCAGGCATCCTTGACGTTAGCCGAGTTGGAGAGCTTCCATGCCGACGTGCGAGCACCGGATCATGACGACCTCGATGACCTGCCTGGACTCCCCTATCGGGACACCTGGCGCCAGGCTAGTTCCCGCCTGGAAAAAATCACCAAGTTGATCCCCCTCCCAACCGAGAACTCCCCCCCGAGCCCGCGTGTCATCCCAGAGGAGGAATTGGTTGAGACCAATAACTGGCTGGGGGGTATTTGGGAAATCTCCTCCCGCTACGAGGAGGAGTTTCGCGCCATCGATGACGAGGATCGCCTGATCCGGGAACAGCAGTCGGCCCTCAGCAACTTCGAGGACCTGAATATCGATTTGGGGATGCTGCGCAGCAAGACCCGCTTTCTAGACTTCTATGTGGGGGTCGTCCCCTACGCCAACGTGCGCCAGCTCGAAGGGGCCGTGGGACTGGCGGATCACCTGCTCTTTCAGTACATGGTGACCGGTGAGGATGCCCATGTGGTCATAGTGGGTCCCACTGGGGATTTAGAATCCCAGCTCGACTCCGTGCTGCGCAGCGCAGGCTTCCGCCACCTGCCCATCCCCCCGGAGTTGGATCATGAGCCCCAGGTGATGCGTGCCGAATTGACCCGCCGCCGCGAGGCCACCACTGCACAACGCCAAGCCCTAAGCCAACGGCTGGCAGACTGGTCCGCGGGTCTCCTGGAACGTCTGCTTGCCAGCCGCGAGCTACTGCTGCTTGCGGAGCCCCTGGTCCAGCTGGATGCCGCCATTCGCGGACGCGGCGCCCTGGCCCATCTCACCGGCTGGGTCCCGGCTGCGGCGGTGACATCACTGGAACAGCGCCTGAGCGCGACCCTGAGCCTGCCCTTTGCCCTCACCAGCCGTGACCCCCTGCCAGAGGAAAGACACCTGGTACCCACGGTGCCTACCCACAGCCGGCTTTTGGCGCCCTTTGCCCTGCTCGTCCATCAGTACGGCATCCCGCGTTACGGCGAGGTGGACCCTACCCCCTTATTTGCTGCCACCTTCCTGCTGATGTTCGGAACCATGTTTGGGGACGTGGGCCAGGGCGCCGTCATCGCTGGGCTGGCCTGGTATTTTCGCGCTAGATTGGGACGCCTTTACCTCTTTGGTATCATGGCAGGTATCTCGTCTCTGATCTTTGGGTTCCTCTTCGGCAGTGTCTTCGGCTATGAGCACTGGCTGCCGGCCCTCTGGATGCCGCCTCTGCATGACCCCTTGCTCATGTTGCGGCTGGCACTTGGTTGGGGGGTCCTCTTCATCGCCCTGGCCTGCATCCTGGCCATCTATAACCGAAGCGTGATCGGCAATTGGATGGGTGCCCTCTTAGGCCAGCACGGCCTGGTCAACCTCATCTTCTATCTGGCCCTGGCCTGGGGGGGCCTAGGCATCGGCCAGGGGCATGGCTTTGGCCAGGGCCCGACGCTCCTGATCATTCTCTCCTTGGGTGCCCTGGCCTGGCATGGTTGGGGGCATCTCGAGGCCCCAATCTCGGAAAAGGTATTGGTGGTCTTCATTGAAACCTTGGAAACACTCGTCGGCTATGTCTCCAACACCCTGTCCTTCCTACGCGTGGCAGCCTTCAGCCTCAACCACGCGGCCCTGGCCCTGGCCGTTTTTACCCTGGCGAGCATGATGGGCCCCCTCGGCCATGGTGTAACCCTGATACTGGGCAATGTCTTCATGATCGTTCTGGAGGCGAGCATAGTCCTGATCCAGGTGCTGCGTCTGGAGTTCTACGAGGGGTTCGCTCGTTTTTTCTCCGGCGATGGCCATGCCTTTTCCCCGCTGAGACTGGGACCCAACCCAGGGGTAAGGCCTTGACAGACCACATCCTTATCACTTACTGCCCTAATTCCCCGTAAATATAGGAGTTCATCATGTACTGGCTCGTTGGCATCATGTCCTTCGCCATCCTCGGCCTCATCATCGGCGGTCTGGTTCTTGAGATGCGCCCTGCCCTCGCTGGCCGCATCCGGCCCTGGTACCAGCCGGCCATGGGCACCCAGATCCTGACCTTTGTGGTAGCTCAACTTGGCTTGCTGGCCCTCGGCATCCATGATGCCTTCGCCCAGACCGGGGAGGTCGTTGCAGTGGTGAATGAGATGTCTACGGGTATGGGCCTTGCCATCATTGGCGCCGGCATCCCCACCGCCTTATCAACCATAGGCGCTGGGATCGCAGTGGGGCCCATCGGCGCCGCCTCACTGGCAGCCATCACGGAGAAACCGGAGAACCTTGGTAGGACCCTCATCTACCTGGGCCTAGCGGAGGGTATCGCCATCTACGGCCTAGTGGTCAGCATCCTGCTTCTGAACAAGATTTAGACGGGGATCAGGTCTGTGGCCAGCGAGAAGAACACCGGCCAGATTACCCGCATGCTCTTCCTGGGTGACGAGAGCCTTGCGGATGGCTTCCGCATGATTGGCTTCGAGGCGCACCCCAACCCAAGTCTCGCCGGGGTGGATCAGCTCTTCCAGGAACTGATCCGCCGCGGTGACAAGGCCTTCGCCATCGTGGACGAGACTCTGATGCAGGCCAAGATTCCAGGCTTGGAGCGGGTACGTGCCGAGGGTGGGCGTATCATCGTAACCGCCGTGCCCCACCTGAAGGGGCCACTCCGCCTGGCCAGTGACGTGGCGGATCGCCTCGACGCCATGTTCGGCAAGTCCGCAGGGGCAACCTGAAGGCCTCCCGGGGTCGGCAGCACCAAGGCCATCAAGTTAGGATCAGAACCCACAGCCAAGTTGATACGGGATTCATTGTGAACCAGGTAGAAGAACTCGAACGGGCCCTGATGGCCCGCGCCGAACGACTCGCCAGCGCCTATCGGGAAATGACCCAGCGCAGCCGCGACACCATCCTGCGCGAGGCGGCGGAACGCCTCCGGCTGCGGGAGCAACGCGAAGAATCCATTGCCCGTTCCCTGGGCGAACGCGCCTTCCGCCAACAGGTCCAGGCCAGCGAACTCAAGATGCAAAGCCATCTCGACCGGGTACGCTGGAACCTGGTGACGGACGTGGAGGGCCGGCTGCGCGAGCGGCTGCAGACCTTTATGGCAGACGAGGTGGCCTACAGCCAGACCCTGGAGCAATTTCTCATTCAGGCAGTGGCCGAGATCGAGGCCGAACAACTGGTGGTCGAGGTCAACGCCCAAGACCATCAGCGCTTGGCACCCCAATGGGAGGCCTTCGCCCACCGCATCTCCCCGGACAAGCACCTGCATCTGGCTGAGCACCCTATCTCCTGCCTGGGCGGCGTGCGAGTAGCGAGCGCGGACCAGCGTATTCGGGTCGATAACACCTTCGAGGGTCGGTTGGAGCGGCTGCGCGCCAGGATTCAGCAGGTCATCCTGGAACGGCTGCTGCCTGGCGGCCTCGACACCGGCAATCTCTTCGGCGGCTGACATCATGAGCGAACACACCCGCACCGGCCATATCCGCGAGATCAATGGCCCCATTGTCACCATTGTCCTGCCCGGCGTCCGCAATGGCGAGCAGGTCCGCATCGGTGAACTGGGGCTATTCGGGGAGGTCATCTCCCTGTGCGGTCAGGAGGCCATTGTCCAGACATACGAATCCACCGATGGCGTCCGCCCCGGTGAACCCGCCACCGGGCTGGGTTGGCCCCTGTCGGTGGAATTGGGGCCCGGGCTACTCGGCGGCATTTTTGACGGCGTCCAGCGCCCCCTGGAAAAAATAGCCCTCCAGTGCGGCGACTACATCAACCGTGGCCTGAACATTGCCGGCCTTGACCACCAGCGGCGCTGGGATTTCGAACCTAATCCCAAGCTGGAACCCGGCACCCGGATAGGCCCTGGCACCGTCCTTGGCACGGTCCAAGAAACCCAGACCATCCTGCACCGTATTCTGGTACCCCCGACCCTCAGCGGCGAACTGGAAGAGATCGCCCCAGCCGGGGACTATGACCTGGAAAAGACCATCGGCCATCTGCGGGACGGCCAAGGCCACACCCATCGCCTCAAACTTTTCCACCGCTGGCCGGTGCGCAAACCGCGCCCTTATTTGCGCCGAGATGACGGCATCGCCCCCCTCATCACGGGTCAGCGCGTCATCGACAGCTTCTTCCCACAACTCAAGGGGGGCAAAGGGGCGGTTCCGGGCCCCTTTGGCGCCGGTAAGACCGTGGTACAGCAACAGGTGGCGCGCTGGTCCAACGCGGACATCGTCATCTACGTCGGCTGCGGCGAGCGCGGCAATGAGCTGGTGGACGTGCTGGAGACCTTCCCCCAGCTCGACGACCCCTACAGCGGCCGCAAGCTGATGGAACGTACGCTCCTGGTGGCCAACACCTCCAACATGCCGGTCGTCGCCCGCGAGGCATCTGTCTACGTCGGCATCACCATGGCCGAGTATTACCGCGACATGGGCTACGACGTGGTCATGTTAGCGGATTCCACTAGCCGATGGGCCGAGGCCCTGCGCGAGGTCTCGGGCCGCCTGGGGCAAATGCCGGTGGAAGAGGGCTATCCTGCCTACCTGGCCTCGCGCCTGGCCGCCGTGTACGAGCGCGCGGGTCGAGTCGAGACCCATGGCGCCGGCTCCGGCTCCGTCACCCTAATCGGCGCCGTTTCGCCCCCGGGTGGTGACTTTTCCGAACCCGTGACCAGCCACACCAAGGATATCATCGAGACCTTCTGGGCCCTGTCCAAGGAACTGGCAGATGCCCGCCACTATCCCAGCATCGATTGGGTGACCAGCTTCTCCGGCCACGTCCACACCGCCGCTGAGTGGTGGCACCAGGAGATCAGTCGCGACTGGGAGCGCCGTCGCACCGAGGCCCTGGCCCTGTTGGCGAGGGACGCAGAGCTATCGCGCATCGTCAACCTGGTGGGCCCTGAGGCCCTGTCATCCGCCCAACGTTGGGAGTTGGAGGGCGCGGCCCTCATCAAGGAGGGCGTACTTCAGCAAAGCGCCCTCGACGAAGTGGACACCTTCTGCTCGCCACGCAAGCAGTTCTCCCTGCTCGATCTGGTCATTTTCATATTCAAGCAAGGCGCGACCCTGATTGAACTGGGCGTGCCGGTGCAGGAACTCCAACAGTTGCCCCTTCTGGCCCGGGTGCGACGCTGCAAGTCCATGTTCAACAGCGATCAGGTTGACCAGATCGAGGCATTGAAGGAGGAGGTCGGCCGTGTCTTTGAGAAGATGCGCCTGGAATACGCCAAGCCCGACGCGGCCGCCACCATCGCATAGGCTGGGGACTCGCCATGAGCATCAAAGAATATCGCACCGCCACTGAGGCCCGCGGCGGTCTCCTGGTCATGAAACGCACCCCTGGGGTCGCATTCGGGGACCGGGTCCTGATCCGGGATCACGGGGGTACCCACCGTAACGGTCAAGTCATCAGAGCCGCCGACGAGGAGACCCTGATCCTGGTCTTCGAGGGCACGGATGACCTGGACTTGGAGTCCACCTGGGTACGCTTTCTCGACGAACCGGTGGAGATAGCCCTGTCGCCGGAGTTACTGGGCCGGGTTTTCAATGGCCTGGGTGAGCCCAAGGATAACCGACCGCCGATCCTGTCCAATATTCGCCGTCCCGTCACCGGTGCCGCCATCAATCCAGCGGCCCGTACCTATCCTCGCGAGTTCATCCAGACCGGTATTTCCACCATCGACGGATTGAACAGCCTGGTGCGTGGTCAAAAACTACCGATCTTCTCGGGCTCCGGTCTGCCGCACAATCGCATCGCCGCCCAGATCGTGCGCCAGGCCCGCTTGAAGGACGAGGACACTAGCTTTTCCATCGTCTTCGCGGCCATGGGCGTTTCCTACGCGGACGCCAAGTTCTTCCGCGACGAATTCGCCAGTTCCGGTGTACTGCGCAATGTAGTCATGTTCATCAACCTCGCGGATGACCCGCCAGTGGAGCGACTCACCCTGCCCCGCACCGCCCTCACCGCCGCCGAATATCTGGCCTATGATCTCGACCGCCACGTTCTGGTGGTGATGACCGACATGACCTATTACGCCGAGGCCCTGCGCGAGGTCGCCACCGCCAAGGGCGATGTGCCTGCGCGCAAGGGCTATCCTGGTTATCTTTATTCCGACCTGGCGGAGATTTACGAGCGTTGCGGGCGCATCCATCAGCGCCATGGTTCCATTACCATGATGCCCGTGGTCTCCATGCCCTCGGACGACATCACCCACCCCATTCCAGACCTGACTGGCTATATCACCGAAGGTCAGATCGTGCTCTCCCGAGAGTTGCACAACCAGGGTATCTACCCCCCGGTGCACATCTCGCCGAGCCTGTCACGCCTGATGAAGGACGGCATCGGCAAGGACGACACCCGCGAGGATCACCCCCGGGTCGCTGCTCAGCTCTATGCCCTCTATGCCCGCGCCCTGGAAACGCGCAATCTGGCCTCCATCATCGGTGCCGACGAACTTTCCGAGCACGACAAACGCTTTCTGCGCTTCGCCGACGCCTTTGACCAGCGCTTCGTCGGCCAAGGCGAGGCCGAGGATCGCTCCATCGAGGCCACCCTCAATCTGGCCTGGGAGCTCATGTCGGGCTTCCCGCGCGATATGCTGACCCGACTCAGCGAAACCGACCTGGCCAAGTACCACCAAGGCACCAAGTAATAACCAGGCGGACGGACTGACATGGCCCAACAATTCATCAAGGTCCCGCCGACCAAAAATACCCTGCTGAAGCTCAAAAAACAGGTCAGGTTTCTGGAAGAGGGCCATGACCTGCTTGAACGGAAGCGCGAACTGCTGACCCGCCTTGTCTACGAGCGGATCGGCGAATACCGGCGTTTGCGCCAGGAGGCGGAGGCCGGGGTGGCGGAGGCCTACCGCTGCCTGTCCATCTCCCACCTGCGCATGGGCAGCCGCGGCATCAATCAGGCCGCCCTCGGTTCCGAGTTGGCCCTGCGGGTCGATATCCTGCCCCGCCGCAGCCTGGGTGTGGAATACCCGGCGGTCTCCGCCGAGCGCCTCCCCCTCAAGCCCGTGGGCCTTTTGGGCACCGATGCCAGTTTCGACAACACCCGCGCCAACCTGGCGGACCTGGCAGTTATCCTGGCCCGCCTCGGTGAGGTGGAAATCGCCCTGCATCGACTGATGGAGGAGCAACGCAAGGCCCAAAAGCGCGTCAACGCCCTCAAATACAACATCATTCCCCTCTACCGCCGCACCATCCATTTCATCCAGTCCTCCCTGGAAGAGGAGGAACGCAACACCCTGTTTCAGGTCAAGCGGTTACGGGAATTGGCTCAAGGCTGACGAAACACCACTCCCTAACAGCGGGTGGCCGAGGCCGTTTAGGTCGTAACGGCTTGAACAGATCCAGGATGACCCCAGTTTGTCACGACCAGTTCAAGACCCAGGAAGACCCTGCCATGTCCCCATTTTCTCCTCAGAATGACCTGGAACGTCAACTGATCGCCGCCCAGGAAGGCCAGTTGCCCGCCGAGGATTTCATCGCCACCCTCCTTGGCTCGGAGGTCTTCATGCCCATTTACGAACGCCACCAAATTGGTGGTCTCCAGACGGATCGGGGCGCCGCCTTGCCTCTCAAGATCCAGACGGATACGGGTGAGGTTCTGGTGCTCTTTACCAGCCCCGAGCGGGCCAAGCACTTTGTGAGCGGCTATCCCGGCTACGGTGGCGGCTTGGTGGTGGATTTCACCTGGATTCTGGAGAAACTGGGCATCGGCTTTGCCATCAGTCTCAACCCTGGCGAATCCTTTGGCATGGACTTCGAGGCCCAGGATTTGGAACGGATGGCGCGGATGCGAACTCATTGAGGACCCACATCACACCGGTCCTGCCAGGGCCGAGGAATCAAGTTATGTGACGCCTGGAGCCAGGGGGTAGAGCGCCGCCATGTTGACTCGGATGGCCCTGGGCCTGTGAACCCCCACCCTGTTGTGGTTCATGCTTGAAATCCTATTCTCGAACCGGCGCCAGACACTTCACCCCTTCCAGTGCACCACCATGGCGGTAATGTCGTCGGATTGCGCCGCCCCTCGGGTAAATTCCGTGAGATCGGCTAGCACCCGGTCCAATGCCATCGTGGCCGAGGATGGTGGCCCGCCGGTAGCCAGTGCTCTTTGCAGGCGTTCTACCCCGTACATGGTATCGTTAACGGCGAAGGCCTCGTTAACCCCATCCGTATACATAAAGAGGGAGTCTCCGCGCCTCAGGGTCAGGGTCCTTTCGCTGAAGGGCATATCCGGAAAGGCCGCCAGCGCCAGACCCACCGTAGGGATTACTACCTCCACCTCCCCCCCGGCCCGCACCAAATAAGGGGGGTTATGTCCGCCACTGCAATAGGTGATCACCCCGGTCGTCAATTCGATTTCGGCATAAAAGACCGTGACGAACATGGACTGTTCATTTTCCGCCGCCAGCAGGTTGTTCAACCGCGACAGGGTCTCCGCGGGTCCCGAGCCCACCACAGCAACGGTACGTAACATGGTGCGGCTGATCAACATGAAGAAGGCGGCGGGGATTCCCTTACCCGACACATCCGCCACCACCACCCCCAGAACACCCTCGCGCACCTCGAATACATCGTAAAAGTCCCCGCCCACTTCCTTGGCGGGGACCATGCTGGCAATCATGTCCAGCATTGGCAGATCCGGGAATTGCCGCGGCAGTATCGACGATTGCATGCTGGCGGCTATCGCCAGTTCCTGTTGCAGGCTGATCAGTTTGCGTTTGTCCTCGAGCGCCTCCCGGAGATCGCGGACCAATTGGGTGAGTTGTACCTGTTGGACGCTGACCTTGGTTGCCAGACGTGAGAAACCCAGGGCGATCAAACCCAGTTCATCACCCACCCCCTTGGACTGGGCGGACTGGGGATCGCTGGCCGCCGTTTCGATCTGACTCAATTCATTCAGCAACTCATTGCGCGCCTCGGGTTGCAGGGTCCCAGCCAATTGCTCCATTTGGCGACGGATGAAGCGTTGCTGCCGACCCTGGCGACGTTCCCGCTGAAGGCCCGCGTGCGCCACTTCTGCCACCGCCCGGCCAAAGGCCTCGACGGCCTCGGCAATGCGACCGATTTCATCGGACCCATGCGGCAATTCGACGTAACCGCCGCGCTGACCGCGCGTAAGGTCATGGAGAGCCGCCACCGCATCATCCAGCACCTCGAAATTTCGGCGTAGATAAAAGTACAGCAATAGCATGGCGACCATAAAGACCAGGACTGTCCCACCCCCCAGGGCCTTGTCCCAAAGTATTCGGGATGCCACCACCTCGGTCATATCACGGACCAGCAACAGGGTCGCCAAACGCCCCCCCATGATATCGGCGACAGGTAAGAGGGCCACTTCCTGGTAGCGGCCATCGTAATTGATCAGGGTCAGGCCACGCCGGTTGGAGGCCGTTGCCTGCTGGGCCTGCCACCAGAGGCCATCGTCCCTTCCGAACACCCGATGACGCGCTGCATCAATGACATAGAGCCGGCCGCCGGTAGCATGCTGAAAGGCCTCCAATGCCTGTTTCAAGGGCATGGCGGCCGCGATCCCACCCACTAGGCGCCCGTTATCTGGATCCACGACCGAGACTGCACCGACCACCCCCAGATCGCCGCCGGGCAAGGCCCGGGTACCACTCAGGATACGACCATTCTGCCGCATCTCAGCCAGACGGCTGGCCCCCAGGAGCGGCGGCTGATCCATGCCATCCCCGCTCGCCCACAGCAGTTGGCCGCTGTCCCCCAGGATATCGATCCGCAATAAGCCAGTATCAGGAAAGGTGGCCTCGGCCAAGCGGGCCAAGGCTGGCTGATCCTTGCGCTGAACGGCATCGATCAAGCGGGTCTCGGACAAAGCCGTCTGGCTCATGAGTCTTTCGGCAATGTCATCAGCCACTCCCACCAAGGCGAAATTCCAGGCCTGTTCCAATTGCTGTAGCCGCAACTCCGCAATACGGTGATCGAGCTCCGCCTCACGCACAGAGCCCACTGTGAACACCAGCCCGGCGACCGCGGATACCACCAGCAGGACAAAAACGATGATGCGGGTTCTCAGCAGCATGGCGGCAATCTCATCCTGCTGGCTCCGGAGCACTCAGGGCCCCCACCAGTGAAATCGTCACCAGCAATGCCACGCTGACACTGATGGTGAGGGAATCGCCCAGGAGGCCCCACGCCAGGGCCAGCCCGGCAAGAGACCCGGCCAGGATGACCCAAATACCGCCGCCCATCCCACCCGCGATTTTGGCTGCGCGCCTTTGTCGCAATGCCAGACCCCAGGCTAATCCGACCGCCCCGCCCGCGGCCCCGTCCATCGCCAGCGCCTCGAGGTCCCCGGCCCAGGCAATGCCATTGCAGAGGATGGCGACAAGGAAAAGGGCCGCCGCCATAACCGCCAGCGACCGCCGCCAACCGAGGATCCAGCCCAGAACCAACCCGATGACCAGGGACCCGGCCACCACTAGAAGAATCGGCAGCGGCGGCAGGCCTAACACGAGCCCGTCGGCGCTCGTCATCATGCCCGCCGCCGCCAGGGTCAGGGCAAAGAAGTCGGCATCGCTGGCGCGAGGATCATGGAGAGGGGCCGGGGTGCTGGCCAGTCCCTCACCCAGATCCGTGAGAACAGCATTCTGGGTCCGGATCGCGGCCGCAGCGACCTCCTGATCGAACACCGCATGCCGCACATCCTCTGCCTGGGCGATGAACCCCAAGCGGCGGGCATAAAGACCAGCGGCAATGGCATTGAAGGCCAAAAGGCACCGCCCCACGCCATCACGGGCGCGGCGAACCAGGAGTCGATCGAAACGCCCCTCACCTGCGGCATTCATGGCCACCGCCAGTCTGGCCAAGGGCTCAATCACCCCGCCCCGTACTGTCACCACCGTCCAGGCCAGGGCCAACAGCAGACAACCCACCCAAAAGGGCCACGCCTCCAGGATCTTTTGGGTCAGATCCCGAATTATTTCCCCAGGTTCGACCGCGGCCCACACAGCGCCGCTAGCTGCCGTCAGGGGCACCCGCACCAGGGCGAAGGGCCCAGTCTCCAGCCGGACCACAGCCTCGGGGGACTCCGCTACCACCGGTGGCTCCAGCGTCCACTGCTCAAGTAGGCCCTCCACTTGGCTGGCCTTGAGCCCGGTCTGATAGAGCAAGCCCCCATCGGGGCCGGTCACAACGAAAAACCTCAGCTCGGGCAGGCTCTCCAGCCGTATCGCAAGATAGGGCTCTACACCTGGCAATTCGGGCAAGGGCACCCCATAGCCGATGGCACGGTTGAGATCGGTAGCGATGGAACGGGCAGCGGCAGTGGCTGCGGCAACACGCACCGCAGTCAGGGTCTCACGGGTTTCATTGAATCCCAGAACAGAAACCAAACCCAATACCAGCAAGGCCAACAGGATCGCCAGGAAGGGCAACAGCCGGGCGACTCCGAGGTTGAGATGAGGGACCCCCTGCCTTACCTGGGCCCTCATGATGACCCTCCGCCCGCCTCATGCCATTTCATCGAGTTGCACCAATTCCTCTTCGGCCTCGGCCAATCTCTGCTGACGGGCCGCCGTGGCAGCGGCAAAATCCGCCAGGGGCAGGCCCAGGTCTCCGGAGGGGCTGATGACCACCGCCCCCTCCCCCAGGGACCCTTCCAGCCTCGTCATGGCATTCGACACCCAGGCCAAACGCTGGTCCAGGCGGCGAGCCAGTCCAGTACCCAGAGCCATTGCCAACAGGCACAGCAGGGTCAGGGCCGGCGCTGTCCTCACAATCAAGGACAAGCCGAAATCGATGCTAGCCTCCCGGGAGGACCCGGCGGACAGACGGAGCAGGGATACCCCAGCCTGGGTACCGTAATCATTGGTCACGGGCAGCCAGAAAATCTCGTCGTCGCCCTCGACCTGCTGGCCACCAGCCGACCGGACCCCCGACTTATCCAATAGCTGTTCGCCGATTTCCACCGGATCCGTGGAAAACAAGGCTAGTCCCTGTTCATCCAGCACTGCCACGGCCCGCATACCGGTCATCTTCAGGCGCGCTTCCTCCAAAAGCCTCTCCACCTCTGGTAGTTGCGCCAATGGCAAACCCAGACTCAGCCGTGTCTCCAAGGCCGATGTCAGGTCTTGCAAGACCAGATGCGCATGAGCCTTGAGGGCGGCATCACGACGTTCCATGTGATCATGGGTCCAAAAGCCCAGGGCAGCGAACCAGGCGAAGAGCACCGTACCAACCAGCGCGATGCTAAATCGTGCTGTGATCCCCAGGGCAGGCATCAGGCCTCAACCTCCCCCGGCGTGGGGCGAGCCAACTCGGCATAGCTGCCCTCCGGTCGCCGTATGCGGCGCCACAACCAGTAGCCCTGATCGAAAAGCTCCCCCTGATCGGCCAACTCCTCCACGGGGACCAGCCGAAGGCGGTCATGGTCAGGAGTAGGCGGGGTTCCCGCCAGATCGCGATGGGCCACCAGACGCAGCAACCCCCCCTCCACCCGAGCCATTTTTTTCCCTTGCAAACCATGGGCGGCCAAATGCCCCCAGCTTTGATGATTGCCCGGCCAGACGGCGGACACCGCGTGCCGGCGACCCATCGCATCCGCCAATGCCAGCCGCCAGTCGATCAGGGCATGGTGAAGGCCATGATGCTGCCAATCGAGCCGCACCATAGCCGAGGCGAGATAGGCGACGAGATGTCTCTGGTCTGATGGTAGATTCAGCAGATCGCCGCGGCTAGGCTCTCCGGATCGTGGTAGGGTCAAGGCCCCATAGCCGATCAGGGCCCCGGTGGAATCGAAGAGCCCAGCAATCACCCCCTTTGCGCCGGGACCCTCCTGCCCGAGGTGGCTCAGGGGAAAATCGGGACTTTCAGCCTCCAGCCGATAGCAATTGGGATCGACAAGTTGCTGGGATACCACCTCCAGACGGAGCCTGGCCAGCGCCGCGGCATCGCCAACGCAGAGCAGGCGGCCGTTCACCTCGACCGGTAAGGAATTCGTCAGCCGAATGAGGGCATCCTCGGGCAGTTGCCAGGTCATACCCCTACTACCTCGGCAAAATTCAAGAGGCTCAAAGGCGGATAGAAGGACAAGGCCTTGGCCGTGGCCATATTGATAACCACGGAAAACCGGCGGAGCGTTTCGACCGGAATTTCCCCGGGGGACCTGCCTTCCAACAGTATTTGCGCCGCCTTGACCCCTGTCAGACGGCCGATACCATAACTGGAACTAGACAAGGCAAACATTCCCTGATCGGAACGCACGATCAATTCGGTAACGGAAAAGCTGGGAAGGCGTAGGGCCAGGGCCGACTCGGACACGAGTTTGCGATGGGTGGTGGCAATAAAGGTGTCGGGGCCAATGTAGAGCATTTCCGCGCCCTGATCACGGCAACGGGCGATCATAAGAGGGATGTCCGCCGGGTCTGGCTTGTTATCGGTCAAGGGCAGCGGGTTCTCAAGCAAGGTCAGATTACGCCGGCTCCATTCCTGGCGTAGGCCCTCGACCATCAAGGCGGAATTGCGTTCGGCGGGGTTAAAGACCACTCCCAACCGTTTGATGGCGCGATAAGCCAGTATCGTGTTCACTTGAGCCGCTATGGGGGCGATATGTATGGTGCCGCTGACATTGCCACCAGGCCGCTCCAGGCTCTGGACTATCCTGGCATCGACTGGCGCGGCCACATAGGTAAAGATAACTGGAATATCACGAACATACCGGCTGGGTTCGGGATCGTCCCAGGCCCCGACCACGCCTCGGGTCTGAGGGGTGCCCCAGGTGTAAACCAGATCGGGGCGGACGGCCTTGATCTCCTCGACGAGGGCGGCTATCCGCTCGGGATCACCAGCGGCGTTATGTACCAGGTATTCGGCACGTAAACCCCGCCGGGCCAGATAGTCCTTGAAACCCGCCTCATTAGCCCCCTCCCCGCGCCCCAAAACCATAAAGATCCGGAAGGTGCGCTCGGGGGTCGCGGCAAGGGCCGGCCAGCCTCCCGACAGCAAGGTAAGGCCCGCCGCCCCACTCCATCGCAGCCACTGTCGGCGAGAGAGAAAAATCATGAGCGCGTCTCCGACGGGGCAAGCGCGGGTGGGGACCCGCGATAAATCAACCCAAATAATAAGGCGCTAACGCCACAGAGCAAACCCATCCCCAAGACTGCCGTATGGTAGGACCAGGCCGCCACGAGCGCTACCGCCAACAGGGGACCCAGGGCGCCACCCAATCGCTCCAACAGTCTAAACCAGCCGATTGCAGTGATCTCCGCCACCCCCACCCGCGACGAGAATTGGGTCACCAGGGTCAGTTGGGGCGCGCTGATCAGGGCCTGGGCACAGCCGAAGAGGCCAATTGCCAGGGGGGCACTCCACCCCTGGTCCAGCAGCGCCAGGGGGGCCAGCCCGACCAGGGTCGCCAGGCCACCCCAGATAATAAATACGCGGCGAACCTGCCAGCGGTCGGATAGGGTGGCGGCCAGGGGGGAGATGATGATGAAGGCCAGAAAATACATCATCTGTACCCGGCCTATTTCCGCCTTGCCCGCACCGCCTTCCGCCAGCAGCAAGGGCGTCAGGAAAAATAACACACCCGTCGCCGCGACCTTGGCCGGGATGGCGGACAGGGTCATCAGGGCGGCAAAGCGCCTATCGCCCGCGAGTTTGATAATCGCGGGCCTGTTGGCCGGCCCAGCGGTTAGGGGAGCGGAAAACCCCTGGGGCCCTAATCTCGGGTCATGGCGGAACAGCAACACCAGGGTGACGGCGGCGACCAGGGCCAGGCCAGCCCCCACCAGCAAGGTCGCGGAGGCTCCTACCCGATCGGCGATGATGCCACCGGCCACCGGGCCGCAAACACCCGCGGCCAGGAGGGCACCGATGTATAGCGCCAATCCGCTCGCGCGATTATGTCCCGTCGTGTGATCGACGACTACCCCTTGAGCGGTGATCAGGGCGAGCCCATAACCCAGGGCCGTCACGCAGCGCCACAGCAGAAAGGTCAGCAGGTCATCGGCCAGGGCGGTCATGATCAGACCCAGCGCCGAGAGTCCCGCGGCGGTGATAAAGGCGGAGCGACGTCCCACCCGACCGGAAAAGCGCGCCCCCGTCGGCTGGGACAAGGCCCAGACCAGCATGAAGAGGGTAATAGGCAGACTGACCGCCAGATTGACGGGAAGCCAGGGAGCGGTGGGGGCCAGGTGCTGGGCATAGGCCGGCATGAAGGGCCGCGATAATTCTTCGGAAAGGCAAAACAAAAATACCGGCAGGCGCACAAAGACCAGATTGACTGGCGGTGCGGGGGAGACCCTGTCTGCCTCGCCAGGGTATTGGGGCCTGAACCTGGCCATGGACAAGTTGACAACCAACAACAACACCTCGAAGGTTACCAACACCGAGATCAGGATCACGGACGCCACCTCCATCACCAGTTCGAAGGAGGCCTTGGCCAGCCAGTCAGGATCCAGGGACAACCTCAGTTGGGCCTGGGTCCTGCCGTGACCGATCAGGGGTTCAAGGATGTCGTAATCCCCGGTGCTAGTGCCGCCACCGGGTACCCCAAGGCGTTTGGGCCGAGTTCCATAGGCTGCCAGGACCTGGCCTTGTAGATTTTCCACTGCAACGTAGGCGATATCGGTATGCGCCTCCACCCCCTGCTCCAGCACCTCGGCCAACCCGGGCAATTCACGGAGTGGTATGTCGTAATCCAGCGCACGGTTGATTTGTCGCGCCAATACCTCGGCCACCCCCGCCGCCTTCAGGCGCAACTCGGGATAAAGCACCCGTTCAAAACTGTGCAACGCCAACCAGGATGCCAGCAGGGACAGCAATAGGAGCACCGCCACCGCAATCGCCGTCAAGCGGAAAACCAGCGTACGGACAGGATCGTGATTTCTGATGGAACCGCCCCGAATCACGACCCTGGTCCCTTTTGATTTCCGGACCGCTCGAGCGCTATGCGTATCACCAACCGCCCCCCTCGCCGCACTGGAGACACTTTCGGATCCCTAGAGACCGGATAAGCAGGCGCGTGGTCGTGATTCCGACCCTCGACGCCCCCCGAAAACCGCACGGTGAATATCACCGCCAACAGGGTCAGGACCAGGGCACCGGCGATCACCGGCACCGTGGACGCCAGCAAGTCGCTTCGCACCTGTAGCAACTCTTGCTGCTGCAGGGTCAGATCGGCGTAAACCGCCACATCGCCCACCCACTGGCCAAAGCCATTGACCAGCGAAGAAGTGAGAAGCAATTCCTGTTCCCGGATCCGGCGGTGCATCCGACCACTGGCATCGACAACCAACCCCACCCGATCAGCCGTGGATCCAATGCGATCAGATGCGGAGGAAAACAACACCAATCCCTGTTCATCGAGAATATCGATGTGCAGGACATGGTTCGCCTGGGCATCACGTGGCAGGACCCCGTTTAAATCCTCCAATTCCGCCAACTCCAATCCCAAGGCCAGCCCCGTTTCGGTCTGTCGCCGCACCTCCTCGACTACCAGTCCCAGCCGGGAAACCGTAACGTCCAGCAAGCTTTGATCAAATTTCAGAAAGGCCAGGAGCAATGCCATCGCAATAGCCATAGCCACCGTGGCCGCGATGACCCCTCCGGCCCCTATAACCAAGCGACGGTTGCCAATCATCAGTATCCCAGCTATTCAGCTTTAGTTATCCTGGCAATCGGAAAGACCACTAATCCTGGCTCCACCGAGGCAGGGTACAAATCCCCTATCAACCAGGGATGATATCAAAGTCATTCCTTAAGGAGGTGCCTCGCCAAGAATCGCAAGGTAGGCCTGAGCATTGGACTATCAAGCCACCCTAGGCCGGTAATCAAGGCAGGCAACCAGGATTAGCCCCACCCAGTTCCCTGATCCTGGGGGAACCCACGCGCGGGAGTTGCGTAATCTGCCAGAGAGCCACTAGGATAAGGCCCCCGATCACAATAATCCCAACAAACGGGATGGGTAGTTCAGCCCTCCCATAACCAACTAGAGGACGACTTCATGATCCGTTACACCACGCTCACCCTACCCCTCCTGGCTCTGGGGCTCTCGGCCCAGGCTCAAGCCGCCACCTTCATGGACGCCGATTGGGCCAAAGCGGCCTGCGATGCCTGGAACAAGGCCCCCGAACTCACCAATGGGCTGGCGGGATCGAAGTGGGCCGCCAATAATGCCGGACGTGGCTACAAGGTCATCCAACTCTATCGCACCAAGTGCGGCGAGGGCAGCCGCGTGGAACTGCAGATCAGCGATAAGGATGGCAAGGCCATTTGCACCTACGGTGGCAAGGTAAAGACCCCCAGCCTCAATGCCAGCGTCGATTATGTGATGAACGCCACGGACGAGGACTGGGCCTGCATGGGCACGGGCAGCTTCGGTTGCGGGGCCATGGGGGCCATGATGACGGGCAAGCTCCAATTCAAGGGGCCCAAGGGCGAGGCCATGGGTGTCATGGGGCCTTTTGATACCTTCCTGCAATTGACCGGCAAGGTTCCGGGCGACAAGCAGGCCTGTCCGAAGTGATAGGGCGTTAGTCTCGTCAACTATCGCATTGTTAAATCCGGGCGGGCGCTGTGTTGGCTATCCTACAGCTCCCGCCCCATCCTAATTTCCAACCCCGGCTTCTATCCTCTCAGAGTTGACAGCCTTCCTTGATTGGATCAAAGGCCTGAATCCGGCAGCCATTGCTGCAGCGCTGCCTCCAGACTGGCCATCTGGACGGGTTTTGCCACAAAGTCATCCATGCCCGAGGCAAGACAAGCCGATCGTTCCTGGGCTGAGACGCCTGCCGTCATGGCGATGACGGGGATATGTTCCCCCTTACCCCGCTCCAGTTCCCCGGCTCGCAGCAACCGCGTGGCCTCCTGACCGCCAAGCACGGGCATCTGGACATCCATCAGGACCAGATCGTAAGCCCCAATGGCCAGCGCCTTAAGCGCAGCCTGCCCATCTGGCGCCAGGGTTGGTTCTATACCGAAGCGGCGCAGCATCATGGTCACGACCTTCTGATTCACCGCACTGTCCTCGGCAACCAGGACTTGGGCGTTAAAGCGCTGATTATCCGCTCTTGTCGGAACGATATTGATCTTGGCAACTGGCTTCACCTTTTCCAGGACCTGGGCGACGGCGTCGTACAACCAGCCCTCGCGTACCGGCTTGAGGAGTGTCACCTCGATCCCCGAACGACGCGCCTCCGCACCCGGATACCCAAGGGAACTCAACATAATGAGCCGAATCGGTCCCAGTTCGGCATTACCCTTGATCCGACGCGCCAACTCCATCCCGTCCATCTCGGGCATCTGCATATCGAGTATCCCCAGATCGAAGAGGCGACCCTCATCGAGCCTTTCCTGCAGGATTTGCAGGGCCTGATGTCCCCCTTCCACGCTCTCGGCGTGCGCCCCCCAGCGTCCCAATTGATGCTCCAGGATACGGCGGTTGGTGGCATTGTCGTCGACGATGAGGACTCGAATACCCTTCAGATCCCTGACTTCCCGCTCGCCTTCCTTGGCAACCGCCAGCAAGTCCAAGGTGATCCAGAAGGTAGAGCCCTCGCCAGGCCTACTTTCAACCCCAATCCCACCGCCCATCAAGGTCGCCAGGCGCTTGGCGATCACCAGTCCCAAGCCGGTACCGCCAAAGCGCCGGGTCGTGGAGGCATCGGCCTGGGTGAAGGGGCGAAACAGGGTTGCCAGGGTCGCCGGGTCGATACCAATACCGGTATCGGTAACTCGGAAGCGGAGGTACCAACCCGCCTCGGTGGGCCGGTCGAGGGTCACCCGCACCACCACCTCGCCGCGAGCGGTGAACTTGACGGCATTTCCCATCAAATTCATTAGGATCTGACGGATACGATAGGGATCGCCCCGTACCAGGGTTGGGATCGCTGGGTCTACGAAACTCAGGACCTCGACCGGTTTGTCGCGCGCACCAGAGGCCACCAGGCTGGTAACTTCTTCCACCAGGCCACGTACATCCATTTCGATGTCCTGGAGTTCGATCTTGCCCGCCTCGATCTTGGAAAAATCCAGAATATCGTTGATGACATTCAGCAGTAACTCACCGGACTTCTCGGCGGTTTGGAGAAGATCCCGTTGGTGACTGGTCAGGGAACTGTCACGTAACAGCTCCAGCATGCCCAGAACCCCATTCATCGGGGTGCGGATCTCGTGGCTCATCATCGCCAGAAACTCGCTCTTGGCCCGATCCGCGGCGAGGGCCTCGTCACGCGCCCGCTGCAAGGTTTGCAACTGCTGTTGCGCCTCGGTGAGATCCCGCACGATAGCCGTGAAGACTTGACTCCCGCCCACATCGACGCGGCTCATGGCGAGATAGAGGGGAAAGTGCGAGCCATCCTTGCGTTCGCCCCGAAGATCGGTGATCTCGGTATGGGATGACTCCTTCTCGGCGGTCCAGGCCTGACGCAGATGCAAGCCCGCCTCCTTGCGGTCGGGCTCGGCAAAGAGCATCGAAAGGGACTTGCCACGGATCTCGGTCGGGGTGTAGCCAAAGATCTGTTGGGCGGCATGGTTCATAGCCACCAAACAGCCCCGGGCATCGATATGGGCCGCCCCATCCGCCATATTGTCAACGATGGCTCGATTGCGTTCCCGACTCTCAGTGAGAAAGGCAATCTCGCGGCGATAGCTACGCAACCTCGGCAGCAGTCTGGCAAGCAGGACAAGAAGGGTGAAGGTCAGGAGCCAGAAGACGTAGTGCAGGGTCCCGGGCTGGTTCGTCGCAAGAAATTGCTGCCACAGGCCCGGATCGGATCCGACCTGGAGATCCTGGGAGGTCAGTTGAGCCGCGGAGGTTTCGACCATCGCCAGCGCCACCAGTCCCAACGCCGCCACGCCCACCAAGAGGGACACCGGGAGATAGCGCAACAGGCTTGGGGAGCGCACCCGCCTACCGCCCTTGCAAGCTTGGCGAGTTAGCTAGAGCAGGATCGGGCATCATTCACGCAACACCCCAGGAGGCTCGCCCGGATCGGCGAAAGGTGACAAGGATCGCGCGCTAGTCCGCGCCACCGAATCCCTCGTTACGAATCTGCATCATGGCCTCGTGGGAGGCCTGGGCAAGCCAGCGAAATTCGATCATGGCACTAGTGGCGATATCAGGCTGATTGGCACGGGCCGCATTTTCGATGGTCTCGACCAGGCGGCCGAGCCGGATGGCCCCCAAGGTCGCCGCACTGCCCTTTAGTTTATGGGCGGCCTTCCCCATGGCCACCAGATCGGCAAGATCCGCCGCCTCCTCCAAGGCCCGGGTCTGACCCGCGAGTTCCTCAAGAAACACATTGAGCAACACCTCGGCGTTCTCCAGACCTACATCCTCCAAAAGTTGAGTTAGGACGGCCCGATTGATGAGATCCTCAGAATCCCATGCTTGGAGGGTGGCTTCGCTATGACTGGTCGCGGGTAGCGTCATTTTCCTAGGTCCAAAGTGATAAGGCCCATCGCCGCCTTTGGCATGGCGTTATGGGCTTGCGATACATACCCAAAAGTAGCATTGTCTAGGGGCCCAAGGTTGCCCGGATTGCAAGTTACCCCGGATCAAAGCTAACCCAATAGTCGGAGGTAACTTAGCACGCCGCAACCTCAAGTCAAGCATGGACTCGCGCCTGGACTCGCGAAATGGGTGACAGGATTCAGAGTGCCCGCCATCGTGGACGCGGGGAGGAAGCCAGGTGGAGTCACTCCCGGCCCTCCCGGCTCTCCCACCCGGCAATCACCTGACCCTGGCGATGACGAATACCCCATCAAGGGTTGGAGGTTGGTATGCTTATAGAGGTGTGTAAGGGGAAGGGCCAGTCCGAGTAGCCCAGAGGTTACCCCTTTTCACCCATTTGGCGCCCTATTGGCCCCTACCTTGCCTCAACCCTACCCCAAGGAATCCAGCATAATGATAACGACCCACCAAACCAATCCATCCCCTGCCTCCCTGTCGCCCGCCATTCTGACCCTGGACGGTCAGAGTTACAGCTTCCCGGTAGTGGAGGGTAGCGAGGGCGAACGCGCCATCGACATCTCCAAACTCCGGGCCCAGACCGGCCACATCACCCTGGACCCGGGCTACGGCAACACCGGCAGTTGCGAGAGTGCCATCACCTTCATCGATGGCGACCAGGGCATCCTGCGCTACCGGGGCATCCCCATCGAGGAGTTTACCGACAGCCCCACCTTCATCGAGGTCTGTTTGTTGTTGATCCTTGGTCAGTTACCCACTCAAGGACAATATGACGCCTTCTCCTCCGACCTGACGCGCTTCGCCTACCTGGACGAGGGTATGAAGAATCAGTTCGAGGGTTTCCCGCACAATGCCCCCCCCATGGCCATCCTCTCGGCCATGATCAACTCCCTAGCCTGTTATCACCCGGAACTACATGAACTGACGGACGAGCAACAATTTCTCATCGCGGCGGCGCGCCTGATCAGCAAGATCCGCACCATCGCCGCCTACGCCTATCGCCATTCACGCGGCGTCCCCTACATCTATCCGGACCCGGCCCTGCGCTATGTGCCCAACTTCCTGCACATGATGTTCTCGCAGCCTTACCACCAGTACATCTGTCCCGAAATCATTCGCAAGGCATTGAATCTCATCCTTATTCTTCATGCCGACCACGAGCAGAACTGCTCGACCTCCACGGTACGCGTGGTCG